>NZ_JBAHZZ010000136.1:0-29985 GCF_037132785.1 Flavicella sp.
CTTACTTTGATGAATTTTGTTTTAGAATTAATAGGTCACAATACAAAGAATCCATTTTTCATAAAACAATTCTTAGAATGGTACTACAAAAACCTAAATATCAAAAAAATACAAAACAGACACTAGGCGTATAACTCAGAAAACATTATTTGCATAAACATCTTGTTTTTGCTGATTTTCTCCCTGAATATTTGTATTCCCTGAACCTCCCAAAATATCAACCAATCCAGCTTTGCTAACTTTATGACTCACGATTTTGGCTGCTAACCTGATTGAATTAATCAATTTCGACAATTCGCCAGAAGAATATTTGAATTGTTTTTCATTGTCAATAATAAATTCACCAAGAGTTTTATTTTTTACTTTTATCATAATTGAAAATTATATTTGATTAGGTATAGTTTATAATTTATAAAAATATTTTTAATCTCGATGTTGTATTTAGGTATTAAATTCAACTTTGATTAAGTAAGTTCTATGTTTTAATTAAAATAACATTACAAACTTACGTTCATCTTAGTGATAACTAAATATTAAAAATTCGCATTTTTGTATCTAATTCAAACAATCAACAACAGGAAAGGCTCTGTTAATCGCAACTTTTCAAGCAATTTCATTTTGTAATTCTAAGTATTACCTGCGTTCCGTTGGTATAGGAAAAGAAAGTAAGTTGAGTTTGACGTAAAAGTCAATAATACCAAATGAATTTCAGATTGGTTGATAATAAAGTTGAAATAATAAATATATGCATAGCCAAGGTTACGGTTCTATTTTATATTGAAAGATAAAGGAAATAGAAACTAATTTAATCATTCATTTTGATGTTTATTTGGTATAAAATACAAATTGATGGAATAAACTTTTATTTTGTATATTAGTTTCGATGCTTTTAATGAGGTAACACAACTTGAAAACACGGTCTTTAAAGTTCAACAACTCACAAAAACAAAAGTTAAAATTTTAGGCGAAAATACAATTTACGAAACAAATTAAGATCGACTTTTTGTAATAAAGAACAAGATACAAACTGATTTTAAAGCAAGAAGCCAAAAGATTTGAACAAAAACAAAAATTTTGGATAAATGATCAAAAAGGTATAGTTGTGTAATCCATTAATATTTAACATAAAAAACGCTCAAAAGTCCATCAATTTTCAACTTTGATAAGCCCTATTGATCTCTTTATTTACTCCTTTTATTATTCCATACAGATACCAACACATACAACAAAATAATCAATGGAATTGCTATAAACTGTATTGTAACCAACATCACAATGGACGTTCCTAAAAACACAAATTTATATTCATTATCTTTCCAAGAGAAATTTTTAAACTTTAGTGCAAACAAAGGAATCTCTGCATTTAACAAATAGGAACAAATCAATGTAAGAGCAATTAAAAAATAAACATTGCTAAATATACTTGTGAAAAACTCCAAATTACTAAAGGCTATAATCCATGGCAAAGAAATAATAATTAATGTATTTGCAGGAGTCGGTAAACCAATAAAAGAATCACTCTGTCTTGTATCTATATTAAACTTCGCTAGCCTGTATGCCGAAGCTAGAATTACCAAAAATCCAATAAACGGTATTATTTCAAAAGATTCCAATTGAAAAACACTCTCAATAGACGAATTACTCGTTGCTCTCAATAATAACTGAAATAAGATTATGCCTGGAACAACACCTGAAGTCACCATATCCGCCAAAGAATCTAACTGTTTTCCTAAATCTCCCTGAACATGTAATATACGAGCTGAGAAACCATCAAAAAAGTCAAAGACAATTCCAATCACCACAAATACTCCGGCTAATTCTAACTGACCAAAAACAGCATAAAAAACAGCTATTACTCCTGATAAAAGATTTAATAAAGTAATTAGATTTGGAATATGACTTTTAATAGACATTATATATGTTTTCTGTAAAAATAAGAAAACCAATGCAAATTTATATTTATTAGTTTTAATCTTTTCTCAAAAAAATTACAGCTTAATAATATTGAATAAAACCCAATGTCGTGTATCTTTGTCATTAGACTTCTATTATGCCTATTATAAACTCCGACTTCAAAGCTACCTTTCCTTTTTCAAACAAACATTTTAGTACAGTGTACAGAACTTTGTTTACAAACCAAAAAGTAAATTTTAACAGAGAAAGGATTGAGACAGAAGATGGAGACTTTTTAGATTTAGATTTTTCAACAGTAAAATCTGACCAGCTTGTTGTTTTGATTCATGGATTAGAAGGGAGTTCCAATTCCAAATATATACTTTCTTCAACCTACTTTCTAAATCAAAACAAGTACGATATTGTTGTGATAAACTTAAGAGGTTGCAGTGGTGAATTAAACAGACTCTACAAATCATATCATACTGGAGAAACAGGTGATTTAGCCTATGTGTTGCAGCATCTTCAAAAGAATAAAATTTACAAGAACATTTCATTACTTGGTTTTAGCCTTGGCGGAAATGTAGTTTTAAAATTTGCTGGCGAACAAAAAGAAAAAATAACACCTTTAATTAATAAAATTATTGCTGTTTCACCACCTTGTGATTTAAAGAGTGCTTCTGATGTATTATCAAAAAAAAGCAATCTAATTTATATGAAACGTTTTTTAAAAACGTTAATAAAAAAAGCGATTATAAAAGCTGAACTATTTCCTAAAGAAAATTTAAAAAAAGAAAAACTATTGAAAGCTAAAAATTTTTCTGATTTTGACAATCTATTTACTGCGCCGTCCTTTGGTTTTAAAGACGCTGAAGATTATTGGAAGAAAGCTAGTTCTATGCCTTTTTTAAAAGATATTAAAGTAAAAACATTTTTACTAGCTGCAAAAAATGATCCTTTTTTATCTACGAGTTGCTTTCCTCTAGAAATTGCAAAAAAAAACCCCTATTTAAATTTAGAATTAACGGATACGGGTGGACATATCGGATTTATTAAATCCTTACGAACAAGAGACAAATTTTGGTTTGAAAAAAAGTTATTGAAATATTTAAACGAATAAACAACCAGAATCAAATTGTCGTAATAAATGCAATATCTTTGTAACTATAACTCATTCAGCTCATTAAAACATATCATTCAATTGAAAAAACTAAGTTTTATTTTAACACTTTTTTTGCTAACACAAAATGTGTTTAGTCAAACAGCGAGAAAATATTCTAATGAGTTTTTAAATATAGGAGTCGATGCAGCAGCTTTAGGAATGAGTAAATCTGTTACAGCCACTAGTGGTGATGTCAATTCAATTTATTGGAACCCTGCTGGATTGGCTGAAATAAAAATTAATCAGGCTGCTTTAATGCATACCTCTTACTTTGCCGGAATCGCAAACTATGACTATGCTGCAGTTGCTATAGCTCCTAAAGAAAAAGATGGTTTGGTATTGGCTTTTTCAATAATTCGTTTTGGAGTTGACGACATCTTAAACACAACATTATTAATCGACAGCCAGGGGAATATTGATTTTAATAGAATAAGTTTGTTTTCGGCTGCTGATTATGCTTTTAATTTTGGTATTGCAAAAAAAAATAAAAATATAAAGGGATTAAATGTTGGTTTGAACACAAAGTTAATTCGACGTAAAATAGGTGACTTTGCTTCTTCTTGGGGATTTGGAATTGATGCAGGTGCTCAATATTCTATCAAAAAATGGCAATTCGGATTGATGGTACGTGATATTACGACCACCGTAAATACTTGGATTATTGACCAAGAAGGTTATGAGCAAATTAAAGATGCAATCCCTGGTGAAAATGACGAATTACCTACTACTACAGAAATTACAATTCCTAAAGTACATATAGGTATTGCCAAAACATTTAATTTTAAAAATAGAGATTTCCAATTATTATCAGAAATTGATATGCATATACGATTTGCTCAAACCTCTGACATCATATCTAATGAATCATTTAGTTTAAATCCATCAATTGGTTTTCAACTTGCTTATAAAAAATTAGTGTATTTAAGATTTGGAGCAGGAAATTTTCAAAACATTGACGAATTTGAAGATTCAAATTCATTGAGCTTTCAACCAAATATTGGATTAGGTTTTAGCTATCACGGTATACAAGTCGATTATGCACTTTCTAATATTGCTAGCACTGGAAATGCTTTGTATTCAAATACGTTTTCTTTAAAAATAGATTTCGATTTTATAAAACTCAGAAAAAAATCTTCCTAGAAAAAAACATGAAAAAATTATTATTATCATTATTGTCAGGTTTACTGTTCGCTATTTCATGGCCAACATATGGATTTCCTCTCTTTTTATTCTTTGCATTTATTCCTCTTTTATTAATTGAAAAAGAATTAAGAGAACAAAAAGTTAAAAGAAGTATTTTACTCATCTTAGGATATGCCTATTTAAGTTTTTTTATTTTTAACGCAGTTACAACTTGGTGGTTGTATTATGCCACACCATTTGGCATGTATTTTGCTGTTTTAACAAACTCTCTTTTGATGAGTCTTATTTTTGTACTCTACCATATTTTAGCAAAGAAAATCTCTCAAAAACTAAGTCTATGGATGATTGTTTGCTTATGGATAGGTTTTGAGAAATTTCATTTAAACTGGGAGTTTTCTTGGCCTTGGTTAAATTTAGGAAATGGATTTTCTGAATATTATAAATGGATACAATGGTATGAATATACTGGTACTTTTGGAGGAACATTATGGATCTGGATTGTAAATATCTTATTCTTTTATGTAATAATTAACTTCTATAAATATCACACAAAAAAGGCTTTTATAAAATCAATTTTACTACCCATTTCTATTATTATCATTGGAATATTTGGGTCTTTATATATGTATTATAATACAAATACCTTAGAAAATAAAATTAAAGTAATTGTACTACAACCTAATATAGATCCTTATTCAGAAAAGTATAATACAACCAATTACGGAATGGCTCAAAAACTAATTGAGCTTGCAAAAGAAAAGTTAGATTCATCAGTTACTTTTGTAATCGCTCCAGAAACTACTTTATCGAAACCTGTTTTGTTAAACTCATTTAACAAAACTAAGGAATATAATATACTTAACACTTTTGTTCTTCTAAACAGTAATATTTCATTTTTATCAGGCATTACTTTTTACGATCGATATCCTGCAAGTAAAACTCCAAATACTACAGCAAACTTTTTTAGAAATAGTAAAAGTTGGTACAACAGTTATAACTCTGCCTTTTTTTTAAGAGCTAACAAAAAGTTTGAAACTTATCATAAATCAAAATTAGTCGTTGGAGTTGAGCATATTCCTTATAGAAACATTGTTTCTCCTCTACTTGGTGGATATATGATAGATTTAGGTGGTTCTGTTTCTACCCTGACATCACAAAAGAACAGAAAAGTTTTTAGCAATAACAAAAACACTATTGCACCTATTATTTGTTATGAGTCGGTATATGGGGAATACGTAACTGACTATGTAAAAAAAGGAGCGGACTTTTTATCAATCATCACTAATGATGGCTGGTGGAGCACAAGTCAAGGACACAAACAACACCTTAGCATCGCTAGGCTTAGAGCTATTGAGAATAGGAGAAGTATTGCACGATCTGCCAATACAGGTGTTTCTGCATTGATCAATCAAAAAGGAGATATTGAGCAATTTATTCCTTATGGAGAAACAGGTTCTTTAAAAGGTATGATTTCTACAAATACAGCTACCACTTTTTACACAGACCAAGGAGATTATATATTCCGAATAGCAATGTTAGTTTTGGTCCTTGTATTGCTTACATCTTTTACTAAACGGAAGCAACGTTTATAAAAACAAAAAAACCAATTCAAAATTGAATTGGCTTTTTTGTTTTTGGATAAATTGAGATTTTAACATCTAAATGACGCATTAAATTCGTTTCTTTTTCATTCATATTTCACACAAAATCAAATTGGTATTACTTATGGCGTGCTTTCAATTCATTTTCAATATCTTTTAATGTAAAGCCTTTTGCTTGCAATAACATCAAGTAGTGAAATAATAAATCTGCCGATTCATATAAAAACAACTCATCATTATCATCCATGGCTTCAATAACTGTCTCTACAGCTTCTTCACCAACTTTTTGAGCTATTTTGTTAATTCCTTTAGAGAACAAACTAGCAACATAAGATTTTTTAGTATCCTTATTGGCAACCCTTTCGGCAATTACATCCTCTAAAGCAGAAAAGAACCCGTAAGAAGGTGTGTTTTTTTCTTTCCAACAAGTATCAGTACCTTTATGACAAGTAGGTCCAGCAGGATTTACTTTGATCAATAATGTATCATCATCACAATCATTCGACATACTCACTAATTCCAAAAAGTTTCCACTCTCCTCTCCTTTGGTCCACAAACGATTTTTACTACGACTGAAAAAAGTAACTTTTCCAGTTTCCATCGTTTTATCGAAAGCCTCTTGGTTCATATAGCCCAACATCAAAACATTTTTTGTTATTGCATCTTGGATAATTGCAGGAACCAATCCGTTATCTTTAGAAAAATCTATCTTCATACTATTTGTTTTTGATACTACAAATATAGGATTATCCTTTATTTTATAGCACTATTGATCTTTATAATCTTACAGCAATTCCTTGCTTTTTTAATTCTTTTTTTAAATCTTGAATATCGATTTCTTTAAAATGAAAAACACTTGCAGCTAAAGCGGCATCTGATTTTCCTTTTATAAAAGTATCTACAAAATGTTGCATATTTCCTGCTCCTCCTGAAGCAATGATTGGAATATTCAACAATTCAGATAATACCTCCAATGCTTCGTTTGCAAAACCATTTTTTGTGCCATCATGATCCATGGAAGTAAATAGAATTTCTCCAGCACCTCTTTCTTCAACTTCTTGTGCCCATTCAAATAAATTGATATCCGTAGGGACTTTTCCTCCAACTAAATGAACAAACCATTCGCCATCTATTTGTTTTGCATCTATAGCAACTGTAATACACTGAGCACCAAACTTAGCAGAAGCATCATTTATCAATTGAGGATTTTTTACTGCTGATGAGTTGATAGATACTTTATCTGCTCCTGCATGTAAAAGATTATCTATATCCTCTACAGATGAAATTCCACCACCAACTGTAAAAGGAATATCCACAGCTGCAGCAACTCTCAATACTAAATCTAATAATGTTCTACGTTTTTCCTCAGTTGCCGAAATATCTAAAAACACCAATTCATCCGCTCCAGTATCTGCATAAATCTTAGCTAATTCTACTGGGTCACCAGCATCTCTTAAATCAATAAAATTTACTCCTTTTACTGTTCTTCCGTTTTTTATATCCAAACACGGAACTATTCTTTTTGTTAACATTTTTCTAGTATTTAGTATTTGAAATTTGGTTATTAAGACCTATCAACAAATACATTATTTCACTTTTTATTTGCTACTAATTACCTGAGACTATAAATCCTTCAAGTTGTTTTAAACTAATTTTATTCTCATAAATGGCCTTTCCAATAATAGTTCCTTCACAACCTAATGCTGCTAGTTTTGGCAATTCATCAAAAGTAGAAATTCCTCCACTAGCAATTAATTTTACTACTGGTAACTGTTCCAACATTTTTTTATACAAATCAAAAGAAGGACCTTCTAACATACCATCTTTTGCAATATCAGTACATATAACATAAGAAATACCTTCTTTAATATAATCCTTTACAAATGGAATCAATTCCTTGTCTGACTCTTCCATCCATCCACTAATGGCAATTTTTTCATTATTAGCATCGGCTCCTAAAATAATTTTATCCGCTCCAAATTTAGATAACCATTTTTTAAAAATTTCTGGCTGTTTTACCGCTATACTACCACCTGTTATTTGTCCGGCTCCTGATTCAAAAGCTATTCTTAAATCATCGTCTGTTTTTAAACCACCACCAAAATCAATCTTTAAGTTAGTTTTGTTTGCTATTTCTTCTAAAACCTTATGATTGACAATATGACTCGCTTTTGCTCCATCTAAGTCAACCAAATGTAAGTACTCTATTCCATGTGCTTCGTATTGTTTTGCTATTTCTAAGGGATGTTCATTATAAATTATTTTAGTAGTGTAATCTCCTTTTGAAAGGCGAACACATTTTCCATCTATTAGATCAATTGCTGGTATAATTCTCATTTTTTTAAGCTATTGGCTTTTGTGGTAGTAAGCAATTAGCAAAAGGCTAAGAGCAAATGCGCAAAAGGCTCATTTATAATTCTAAAAAATTCTTTAATATTTGAGTTCCTGCTTTGCTGCTTTTTTCTGGGTGAAATTGAGTACCATAGAAATTGTCTTTTTGTAAAGCCGTGGAATATTTCAATCCATAATTTGTTGTCGCTATTGTTTCAGAGCAAAGAGGTGCATAAAAACTATGTACCAAATAAATAAATTCATCTTCTTTGATTCCAGAAAACAAATCTGTTTTTAACGTTGCTATTTGATTCCAGCCAATCTGTGGAACTTTTAATTTATTGGTAAAACGCAGTACATCTACATCGAAAATACTAAGTCCTTTTGTGTTTCCTTCTTCACTAGAATGACACATCAATTGCATGCCCAAACAAATTCCTAAAACCGGTTGTTTTAAAGTTGGAATAATTTTATCCAATCCTGTTTCTCGTAACATTTTCATAGCACTACTCGCTTCTCCTACACCGGGAAAGATAACTTTATCTGCAGCTTTTATTTCTGTTGCATCATTACTCAATACTGCTTTGTGTCCTAATCTTTGGACTGCAAATTTTATAGATTGGATATTTCCAGCTCCATAATTTATAATTACTATTTTCATTATTGTATAGCTATTTGCTATTGGCCTTTGGCTTTTAGCATCTTATTAATATCATTTTCAGCTAATGACAAAAAGCCTATAACCAAAAACTAGTTATAACATTCCTTTTGTAGAAGGTAAAAACATTTTATTAGCATCACGTTTGACTGCCATTTTCATAGCTTTTGCAAATGCTTTAAATATTCCTTCTATTTTATGGTGCTCATTAATACCTTCTGCTTTGATATTTAAATTACACTTAGCTCCATCTGTAAATGACTTAAACAAGTGAAAAAACATTTCTGTTGGCATATCACCAATTTTCTCACGTTTAAATTCTACATCCCATTCTAACCAATTACGACCACCAAAATCAACAGCAACCTGCGCCAAACAATCATCCATTGGTAAACAGAATCCATATCTTTCAATCCCTAACTTATTACCCAATGCTTTATTAAACAATTCTCCAAAGGCAATCATCGTATCTTCAATAGTATGGTGTTCATCTACTTTTAAATCACCCTCTACTTTTACTGTTAAATCCATAGAACCATGTCTACCTATTTGATCTAACATATGGTCAAAGAAATGCAAACCTGTAGAAATTTCATTTTTTCCTGAACCGTCTAAATTTACTTTGATATAAATTTTTGTTTCATTTGTATTACGAGTAATTTCAGCTGTACGAGACTCTAATTTTAAAAACTCATAAATTACTTTCCACTCGGTCGTTTCAATCGCAATCACATCATTCAATTCTGCTCTTTTCACTGACAATTCCTCATAAGCCAAACCATCTACATTATTGATATAAATTCCTTTTGAACCTAAATTTTTAGCCAATTCAATATCCGTCAATCGATCACCGATTACAAATGAATTTGCTAAATCATATACTTCAGAATTGAGATATTCCGTTAGCAAACCAGTTCTTGGTTTACGTGTTGGAGCATTTTCATTGGGAAAAGTTTTATCGATAACAATATTAGAAAAAACAACTCCTTCATTTTTAAAAGCCTCAATTACTTTATTCTGAGCGGGCCAAAAGGTATCTTCAGGAAAAGAATCTGTTCCCAGTCCATCCTGATTTGTTACCATTACCAATTCAAAATCCAACTCATCAGCAATTTTGCTCATGTATTGGAATACTTTAGGATAAAACTCTAATTTCTCAAGACTATCCAATTGATAATCTACAGGTGGTTCAATTGCTAAAGTTCCGTCTCTATCAATAAAAAGTACTTTCTTCATTATAATTTGTTATTCCCTTGAACTAAATTCAGGGTTTATTATTTTTTTTTGAATTATATCAAATTTGGGTTAAATGGTTTTATCAAATCCCATTTCCACGATTTAGGCCAATTTTCAAATTGTTAATCATGCATATTAGCCATTTTAATTCTTTCCTGTTTATAAATTAATTCAGTCTCATTGTTTTTTTTGTAAAGAAAGCACAATTACCAGCAATATATTCTTTAACTCTTCTTTTTATAATATTGATGAGACCAATGTGTAAAATGTTTTTATTTGATATTGTTGCAAACAAAATACTACTCTATTATAAAAATTAAGGAATCAATCTCAGCATTTCTAAATTGATTGAAGGACTTCAATCAATTTAGCATTTTCTTCTTCTGTTCCAATAGTCAATCTCAAGGTGTTTTCACATAAGACTTGAGTTGTTCTGTTTCTAATTACAATTCCTTTTTCTAACAATTGATTGTAACGAATATTTGCATCATCTACTTTTACCAAAACAAAATTGGCATCTGATGGGTATATTTTAGAAACAAAAGGAACATTTTCTAATGATTTCTCTAATTTTGTACGTTCCTTTAATATAGTCCGAATTTCATGTTGCACATCATCAAACTTTAGCAAACGTTCTTTTGCTCTTTGCTGTGTCAATTCATTTACATTATAGGGTGGTTTGATGCGATTTAAAACTTCAATAATCCCTTCAGAGGCATAACATATTCCTAAGCGTATCCCTGCCATTCCAAATGCTTTGGAAAGTGTCTGGATAATAATTAAATTTGGATACATCGCTAATTTATTCAACCAACTTTCTTCGCCAGAAAAATCTATATAAGCTTCATCAATAACCACCAACCCTTCAAAACCTTCTACTATTTCTTTTGTTTTTTCCACAGAAAAAGCATTCCCAGAAGGATTGTTAGGAGAACATAAAAATATTATTTTAGATTCTGGCGTAACAATTTCCAAGGTTTCCTTAACACGAATATCAAAATTTTTAGAAAGTAAAACTTCCTTGATTTCAATATTATTTAATGCTGCCAATACACCGTACATTCCATAAGTAGGCGGTAAAAACACTACATTATCCACTTTAGGTTCACAAAAAGCTCTGAATATTAAATCTAAAACCTCATCACTTCCATTCCCTAATAATATTTGCTTTGTTGGAGCCCCCTTTAATTCTGAAAGCAATTCTTTTACACTTTGCTGTTTAGGGTCTGGATATCTATTTACTCCACTTTGAAAAGGGTTTTCATTTGCGTCTAAAAAAATCATATCGGCAGTAGCTTCTTCAAACTCATCCCTCGCTGAAGAATAAGCTTTCAACTTTGCTATATTTTTTCTAACTATTTTATTTAAATCAAAGCTCATTATCTATTCTGTTAAGAAAATTTAAAATCGATTATTTTCAACTTACTATTATGATGCAAATTATTTCAAACTCTCCAAACGCAAAGTAACCGCATTTTTATGCGCTTGTAAACCTTCAGCCTCAGCCATTAATTCAATTGACTTCCCTATATTCTGAATTCCCTCTTTAGATATTTTTTGGAAAGTAATTTTCTTTGTAAAAGCATCCATATTTACACCACTATACATGCGAGCATATGCATTTGTAGGTAAAGTATGATTTGTTCCAGAAGCATAGTCACCAGCACTTTCAGGTGTATAAGGTCCAATAAACACAGAACCAGAATTCACTATTCTATCCAAAAATAAATCTTCATTTTGGACATTTAAAATCAAATGTTCAGGTGCATATTCATTGATAAAATCAATTTGATTTACTAGACTTTCAATTAATATAAACTGAGAATTATCAATGGCCTTTTGTGCCATATCTTTTCTTGGTAAAACAGCCAATTGATTAGCTATTTCTACTTGGATAGCCTCTAAACTCTCAAGGCTGTTTGCAATACAGATAACCTGACTATCATGTCCGTGTTCTGCTTGAGATAACAAATCTGATGCAACAAAGGCTGGTGAGGCAAACTGATCTGCTACCACCATTAACTCGGACGGCCCTGCTGGCATGTCAATTGCAACACCCTTTGTCAATGCAAATTGTTTAGCTCCTGTTACAAATTGATTTCCAGGTCCAAATATTTTATATACACTTGGCACAGATTCAGTCGCCAAGGTCATTGCAGCAATTGCTTGCACTCCTCCTAATTTAAAGATATCTGTTATACCTACCAATTTGGCAGTATATAAAATTGCTGGATTAATTTTTCCATTTTTATCAGGTGGAGTACATAAAATAATTTCTTTGCAGCCAGCTAATTTAGCAGGTATACCTAACATTAAAATAGTTGAGAATAAAGGAGCTGTACCCCCTGGAATATACAAACCCACTTTTTCAATAGGTCTCATTTCTTGCCAACATTCTACCCCTTTAGAAGTAGTAACTACCTTTTTTGAAATAAACTGAGAAGCATGAAAAATCTTAATATTTTGTTTGGCCAAGGCAATTGCCTCTTTCAATTCTTCAGAAACCAATGCAACTCCTTGATTGATTTCTTCTTCAGAAACTTTTAAACTTCTTAAATTAACTTTGTCAAATTTTAATGTATATTCTTTCAAGGCTTTATCTCCGTTCTCTTCAACGTTCTCAAAAACTTCATTTATAATTTTCTTCAAATCAAGAACTTCTTTAGCAGGACGTTCTGTTAAAGATTTCCAAATATCTCTTGGGGGATTATTTACGATTTTCATTTTTTTTGCTTTTCATAATTAGCTAATAGCTGTTTTTACAATACCATTTTTTCAATTGGCACAACTAAAATTCCTTCTGCTCCTCTTTTTTTCAATCCGTCAATAATATCCCAAAATTTTCTTTTCCCTTCAACCACAGTATGAATTGAACTCCATCCTTTTTGTGCCAATGGTAAAACTGTTGGGCTTCTCATTCCTGGTAACAATTCTAAAATTGAATCAATTTTATCATTAGGAGCATTCAATAAAATATATTTTGAATTCTGACCTCTTAATACAGATTGGATACGGAATTGAATTGTATCCAATATTTCTTGTTTTTCAGAAGATAAATCAGGTCCAGAAGTTAAAACAGCTTCACTTTCTGCCATTTTCACAACTTCCTTCAATCCATTTTTAAACAAGGTACTTCCACTTGAAACGATATCACAGATAGCATCTGCCAATCCGATGTTTGGAGCAATTTCAACGGATCCATTAATAACATGTAAATCTGCAGTTATTCCATTTTCTTTGAAAAATTTTTTTACGGTATTTGGATATGAGGTAGCTATACGCTTTCCTTCAAAATCTTTTAAACTGTTAAATTTAACTTCCTTCGGAATCGCTAAAGAAACTCTACATTTAGAAAAGCCTAAACGTTCAATTATTTCTAAATCTTCACCTTTTTCAACTAAGGTATTCTCCCCTAAAATAGCAACATCCACAACACCATCTCTTAAGTATTGAGGAATATCTCCATTTCTTAAATACAACACTTCTACAGGAAAATTACGTGCTGATGCCTTTAATTGACCCTTTCCATTATCAATAGAAATTCCACAGTTTTTTAATAATCTTAGTGAATCTTCGTTAAGTCTTCCTGATTTCTGAATTGCGATTTTTAATTTTGTCATTTTGATTTTAAATTGTGTTTAAGCAACTATAAATGATTTGATTTTTACTAAAAAAACCCATTTGAGTTACTCAAACGGGTTTTTTGAAAATATGTTTATAAATTACATAACATTCCTAGCTCGTTTGTTCACAAGGTTTAGAATGATGATGTAATTGTATTGAATTCATTTTTATAATTTAGCTATGCAAATATAATTAATTTAATTAAAAAAGAGACAGAGTAATCTCTATTTATTTTCTTTCAAAAAACAGCATTAATCTTTTGTTAACTTATCTCCACACTAATCTATATTTGGCTCAAAAGTCTCCAATGTTTTTTTGTGTAATCTTTTTATAAACACGGTCAATACTCCAAACAATCTACCGGAATTACTTCTCCCGACTTTAAGTCATTTAATTTTATTTCACCAATTCTCACTCTCACCAAACGTAAAGTTGGAAATCCTACTGCTGACGTCATTTTACGAACTTGTCTAAATTTACCTTCACGAATAGCAACTGAAATCCAAGAAGTAGGACCATGCCTAGCATCACGAATTTTTGTAGATCTAGCTTTAAAAGAAGGAGCTGTAGCTAAAAGAACTGTAACACACGGTTTCGTCATATATTTTATACCGTTAAAGCCAATCTCTACACCTATATTTAATCTATCAATAGACTCCTGATCAATAATACCATCTAACTGTACATAATACTCTTTCTCTACTTTACTACTACAAATAGTATGACTTAACATTCCATTAGTTGTTAGTAACAACAACCCTTCTGATTTTGCATCTAATCGACCTATAGACATAGTACCTACAGGAAAATTATATAAATCCCCCAATAATTTCTTTTTCCTAGTTTTATTATTTACAAACTGAGAAATAAAACCATAAGGTTTGTGAATTATAAAATGTTGATCTTGCATAACTAAACCATCTGTAATAAAAAAACCACCTAGTAAGTAGATGGTTTTTGATTTTTTATTAGAGTTTCACTATTCTTTGTAAACTCCCATGTTTTCGTATTTAGCAATACGTGTTTCAATCATTTTTTTTACGGATAATTTCCTAATAGCAGCCAATTCTTCAACAATAGTTTTTCTTACTGTCTCAAAAGTTTCTTCTCTATTAAAATGAGCACCTCCAACAGGCTCTCTAATCACCCCGTCTACAAGATTCAAATTAGACATGTCTTTTGATGTTAATTTCAACGCAGCAGCTGCTTCAATTTTATAATCCCAACTTCTCCATAAGATTGTGGAACAATTTTCTGGAGAAATCACAGAATACCAAGAATTTTCCATCATTAAAACTTTATCTCCAACACCAATTCCTAAGGCACCACCAGAAGCTCCTTCACCAATAATAACAGTAATAATTGGAACTTTCAATACACACATTTCAAAAATATTACGTGCAATAGCTTCTCCTTGTCCTCTTTCTTCGGCTTCTAATCCAGGATAAGCACCAGGAGTATCAACAAAAGTTAAAACAGGAATATCAAATTTTTCAGCCATACGCATCAAACGCAAAGCTTTTCTATATCCTTCAGGGTTTGCCATCCCAAAATTTCTATATTGACGTGTTTTAGTGTTATAACCTTTCTGTTGACCAATAAACATAAATGATTGATCACCAATTTTACCTAAACCACCAATAATAGCTTTATCATCCTTTACATTTCTATCTCCATGCAGCTCCATAAAGGTATCGCCTGCAAGAGCTTTTACATAATCTAAGGTATAAGGTCTATTTGGGTGTCTTGACAACTGTACTCTTTGCCAAGGTGAAAGATTATTATATATTTCTTTTTTAGTTAGCTCTAATTTTTCTGTTATTTTCTTACATGTTTCAGAAACATCAACAGAACTTTCCTCTCCAATAACCTGACATTTGTCTAGTTGATCTTCAAGTTCCTTTATTGGTAATTCAAAGTCTAAATATTCCATAATAATATTGTTATAAGATGACAAAGATACTAACTTAATGAAAGTATCAAAATCATATTTTTTATTTTTTTGATTTTAAGTATAAGTAAAATGCTAACGAGCCAAATACAATATTGGGCATCCATACTAATAAAACAGTTCGACTCCCTGCGACGGCACCTAAAACTTCAGCAACTTTCATAAAAAAAACATAAATAAACATCAGCCCAATTCCAATTGCCATATTAACTCCCATGCCACCTCGTTTCTTTCTAAAGGAAAGACAAACAGCCAATAAAGTCAGAATATAAGAAGACACTGGTAAAGTTGTTCTTTTATACAATTCAACATAATGCGCATTTAGGTTTTTAACTCCTCTTAATTTTGATCTCTCAATAAACTCCTTTAATTCAATAGAATTCATCTCCTTAGACAAATAATCTACGTACAATAAATCCTTTGGAGAAAAATCAAAAACAGTATCAAATTTTTTACCGACCTCAATACTATCCTTATCGTTGAATAATTTTCTTTTTGTGTAATTCGTCAAAGTAAAAGTGCTATCTCTTTTAGACCAAGTTATTTCATTTGCCGTCAAACGGTATTTCATTTTCAAACCATCATATTCTTCATAAGAAAAATGGTAACCTCTATTGGTTCTTATTCCAAAATTCTGAATATAAATATACCGCCCTTCTCCGAGTCGCATACTAAATTCTTTTACGTAATTTTCCTTTACGTTCTTTTTTCCTGAAAGATATTTTTTATCAAATTTAGTTAAGATTTCATTACTATTGGGAACTACAAAATGATTCATATACAAGGCATAGAATGTCACAATAGAGGCTCCAATTAAATAAGGTTTTAAAAACCTAGTAAAAGAAATACTAGCACTATTAATCGCAATTATTTCGGTGTTATTAGAAAGTTTAGAAGTGAAAAAAATCACAGAAATAAACAATGCCAATGGCATAAATGTATTTGCGTAATAAATGATAAAATTGACATAATAATCTTCAATAATTTCCCCTACAGACAAATTTGTATGACGCAAAAATTTATCTATCTTTTCAGAGACATCAATTGCAATTGCAATTGGTATCAGAATAAATAAGGTAAAGATAAAAGACCCTAGGTATTTTTTTAATATGTATTTGTCTAAAATTCTCAAATTCGGGAAATTGATTGGTAAATATAAATTAATTACAAACGATTGTCCATTTGTCTTACCATTTTATTTTTCCAATCTGCAAAATCCCCTGCCAAAATATGTTTTCTTGCTTCTCTTGTCAGCCAAAGATAAAACCCTAAATTATGAACTGTAGCAATCTGTTTCCCTAACAGTTCATTGGCAGCAAACAAATGACGTAAATAGGCTTTAGAATAATAAGTATCTACATAAGTGATTCCCATAGAGTCTATTGGAGAGAAATCGTCTTCCCATTTCTTATTCTTAATATTGATACTTCCATAAGCTGTAAACAACATTCCGTTTCTTGCATTACGAGTAGGCATTACACAGTCAAACATATCAACTCCTAAAGCAATATTTTCTAATATATTAATAGGAGTTCCAACCCCCATTAAATACCTAGGTTTATCTTCTGGTAAAATACTACACACAACATCTGTCATTGCATACATTTCTTCGGCAGGCTCTCCTACTGAAAGACCACCAATAGCATTTCCTTCAGCGCCAACATTGGCAATAAATTCTGCTGATTGTTTGCGTAAATCCTTATAGGTACTTCCTTGAACAATTGGAAAAAAAGTTTGAGAATACCCATATTTAAAAGGTAGTCTTTCTAAATGAGCCATACATCTATTCAGCCAACGATGCGTCATGTGCATAGATCTTTTTGCGTATTTATAGTCACATGGATAAGGAGTACACTCGTCAAAAGCCATAATAATATCAGCACCAATTGTACGTTGAATTTCCATTACATTTTCAGGTGAGAAAAAATGATACGAACCATCGATATGACTTTTAAAATTTACTCCCTCTTCTTTTATTTTTCTTCTGCCCGATAAAGAATACACCTGATAACCTCCACTATCTGTTAATATAGGTCGTTCCCAATTCATAAATTTATGAAGTCCTCCAGCTTTTTCTAAAATTTCTGTTTTAGGACGTAAATACAAATGGTATGTGTTTCCAAGAATAATATCTGCGTTAATTTCTTCTATTAATTCTTTTTGATGTACCCCTTTTACAGTTCCCATAGTACCTACGGGCATAAAAATTGGTGTTTCTATATCGCCATGATCAGTAGTCATAACTCCTGCTCTAGCTTTACTTTGTGGATCTTTCGATTTTATCTCAAACTTCATAAGCGACAAATATACTCAGAAACACCTTAATACTAAAAGTTAATTTTTCTAATTTTAAAGTCTCTATCACAATCTTTCTTTATTCAAGTTGGCTCTGCCATCAGAATTGTGAATTTAGTAATACAAGTCACAGAGGGTTGAAGACTAAGAGAAACAATAGACCAAGGAAGAGGTTTGGATACGAAACCCCTATATTTGTAATGAATAAATTATTGTTTAACGCAGAAGTTGCATTTATGAGTTGAATTCAGCTTGACTTTTTCAGTACCCTCAAATTAATAAGCGCCTTTTTTATGTTTATTATATTCTTAAGTAAATCCCATAAGTGGGTTCAAAAAAAAGCATCTCCAAAAAAGAGATACTTTTACTGTTTTTATAAAGAAAAAGATTAACTATACATCCTTTTTCTTTGTTCCTTAACTTTAGTATCCGATAAATACTCATCAAACGTTGCATACTTATCTATTACTCCTTTAGGAGTTATTTCAATCACTCTATTCGCAACTGTCTGCGCAAACTCATGATCATGCGTCGAGAACAATACCGTCCCTTTAAAGTTTTTCAATGAATTATTTAATGCTTGAATAGACTCCAAATCTAAATGGTTTGTAGGCTCATCTAACATTAAAACATTTGCTCTTACCATCATCATACGAGACAACATACATCTTACTTTCTCCCCTCCTGACAATACGTTACATTTTTTCAAAGCCTCTTCTCCACTAAAAATCATCTTTCCTAAAAACCCTCTTAAATGTACTGCTTCTCTTTCTTCTTCAGTTTTAGCATACTGACGTAACCAGTCAACCAAATCTAACTCAGCATCTTCAAAAAACTCAGCATTTTCCAAAGGTAAATAAGACTGGTTTGTTGTAATCCCAAAATTAAATAAACCAGAATCCGCATCCATGTTTCCATTTAAAATTTCATAGAAAGTAGTCACCGCTTTTGAACTTTTAGAAATAATAGCTACTTTATCTCCTTTTGCCAAGTTGATATTGATTCCTTTAAATAAAACCTCTCCATCTAACTCTTTCGATAAATTTTCAATATTTAAAATCTGATCTCCAGCCTCTCTTTCTCTTTCAAAGATAATTGCAGGATATCTTCTACTAGAAGGTTTAATATCATCTACATTTAACTTTTCAATCATTTTCTTTCTACTGGTAGCCTGTTTTGACTTAGCCATATTTGCAGAAAAACGACGAATAAATTCTTCTAATTCTTTCTTTTTATCTTCTGCTTTTTTGTTTTGCTGTGCTCTTTGCTTGGCTGCCAACTGACTTGATTCGTACCAGAAAGTATAGTTTCCTGAATACTGGTTTACTTTGCTATAATCTATATCAGAAATATGTGTACACACCGCATCTAAAAAGTGACGGTCATGCGAAACAACAATAACTGTATTGTCATAATTTGCTAAGAAATTTTCTAACCATGCAATCGTCTCAAAATCCAAATCATTAGTAGGCTCATCCATGATCAATACATCAGGATTACCAAACAAAGCTTGAGAAATCAATACACGTACTTTTTGTTTTCCGTCCAAATCTCCCATTAAGGTATAATGCACATCATCCTTAATTCCCAAAGAAGATAACATCGTTGCTGCATCACTTTCAGCAGTCCAACCACCCATTTCTTCAAACTTTACTTGAAGCTCTCCTATTTTATCGGCATCTTCGTCGGTATAATTTGCGTACAAATCATCAATTTCCTTTTTTATAGCGAACATCTCTTTATTCCCCATCATCACCGTCTCCAATACAGGAAATTCATCAAAAGCAAAGTGATTCTGAGATAAAACAGACATTCTCTTTCCTTTTTCCAAAGAAACTTGTCCTGAAGTTGGTTCAAATTCTCCCGTTAATATTTTTAGAAATGTAGATTTCCCTGCACCATTGGCACCGATAATTCCATAACAGTTTCCTTGAAGAAATTTGGTGTTTACTTCATCGAATAAAACACGTTTTCCGAACTGTACAGATAAGTTTGATACTGAAAGCATTGTATGATATTTTTCGCAAAAGTAAATAAAAAGCAGCGAATATGCCCATATTTGGAAGGATACTTCAGGGCAAACTCACACTTTTATGTTTAGCACTTTTAAAAGGTAATCATGATTTCATCCAGCTTTAAGTCTCTTGCCAGCAACACCTTGTTATTTCTTCACAAAAGTCCAAACAGGAACAACACAGATTCAAAATACTGACTACAAGCACGTTGACTCATAAATACAATTCTATTTACCCTTCATTAAATACAGAAAACTATTTTATTAACAAAATAATAAATTTATATATTCAAAATTTTATATCTTGCACCAATCATATGAAACGGGTAAGTAATAAAATAGCGTCCTTTATAATGGCAATTGTAGTTCTTTTTTCTACAATGTCTTTTACTATTGACATGCATTATTGTGGAGACACTTTGATTGACACAGCTATTTTTAACAAAGTAGATACTTGTGGTATGAAAATTCAAAATTCAAGCACCAAAGAATATACTACTACGAAAAATAATTGTTGTAGTGATATACACATTATGTTAGATGGTCAAGATGAATTAAATACATCTTTTGATTCTCTTTCTAAAGACCAACAAGTATTTATAACTTTCTTTGTTTGTGCTTATAGCATTATTCTTGAAGAGTCTCATCAAACATTAACTTCTTACAGAGACTATTCTCCTCCTTCCTTTATTAGGGCAATCTACAAACTTGACGAGACGTATTTAATTTGATTTTTAAACAAAAAAGATTATCATCCTTTAATAATTGTTATTTAGGATGTTTCTCTGTATTCAATGCTTTTATTGGTGCCTTTTGTATAATCTTTAAAACTCAAACTATGCAAAATAGACGGCATTCAATTTATTAAGAGAAATCAATCTTTATAGCGTAGCATTATACCAAATAAACATCAAAATGATTGATTAAATTAGTTTCTATTTCCTTTATATTTCAATATAAAATAGAACCGTAACCTTGGCTATGCTTCTGTTTTTTATTTCATCTAAAGAAAAAAATAATTCAAATTTATTATCAACCAATCTGAAATTCATTTGGTATTACTCCTGCTTATTAAGGATTCTTGGAGTAAATCACTCATAGCTTTTTTTATGTTTTAATCAACACATTAATTACTAAAGTATGCTAAATAAAATCATCAAGTATTTTCTCGAAAATAAACTTGTTACCCTGCTTTTGCTTGGAACAATGATAATGTGGGGAATTTCTACTGCTCCATTTAATTGGGGAGCTTCAATAATCCCTAGAAATCCTGTTCCTGTAGATGCAATTCCAGATATCGGAGAAAACCAACAAATTATATATACCGAATGGAACGGACGTTCTCCACAAGATATTGAAGACCAAATAAGTTACCCTTTGACAACGGCTTTATTAGGAATTCCTGGAGTAAAAACAATTCGTAGTAACTCCATCTTTGGACTGTCCAGTATCTACTTAATTTTTGAAGATGACGTAGAATTTTATTGGAGCAGAACCAGAATATTAGAAAAATTAAATTCACTCCCCCGTAACTTACTTCCTAATGAAGTTTCCCCTGCATTAGGCCCAGATGCCACTGCTCTGGGGCAGGTGTATTGGTACACATTGGAAGGAAGAGACCAAGATGGAAATCCTTCTGGAGGATGGGATCCCCAAGAACTAAGATCGATTCAGGACTTTCAAGTAAGTTTTGCCCTTACAGCAGTTAAAGGAGTATCTGAGGTCGGTACTATTGGAGGTTTTGTTAAAGAATATCAGGTAGATATAGATCCTAACTCCATGAAAGCTCATAATGTGACAGTCGCTCAAATTATGAAAGCGGTAAAAAAGAGCAATCTTGATATTGGAGCAAGAACCATTGAATATAATAAAGTAGAATATTTAATTAGAGGTCTCGGATATATCGAAACTTTAAAAGACCTAGAAGAAAGTGTTATCATTTCTAATGACAATGTACCTATTAGAATAAAGGACGTCGCAAAGGTTGCATTTGGTCCTGCAACACGTCGAGGTGGTTTAGATAAAGGTGGCTCCGAAGCCGTAGGAGGTGTTGTAGTGGCGCGTTATGGTGCGAATCCTTTACAGGTTATTGACCGTGTAAAGGAAAAAATTAAAGAGATAGAAGCAGGTCTACCCTCTAAAACATTAGCAAATGGTACTGTTTCTAGAGTTAGAGTTATTCCTTTTTACGACAGGACAAGCTTAATCAAAGAATCTTTAGGAACACTTGAGGAAGCTCTTACACTTGAAATGCTTATTGCTTTACTCGTTGTTATCGTTTTGGTATTGAACCTCAGAGCCTCCATATTAATCACGAGTTTACTACCTCTCGGAATTCTCATTACGTTTATTATGATGAGCCAGTTTGGAGTAGATGCCAATATTGTTGCCTTGTCTGGTATTGCCATTGCCATTGGAGTAATGGTAGACGTAGGTGTCGTATTTACCGAGAACATTATTCAGCATATTGACTTGCCTAAAAATATAGGCAAAAGAGGAAAAGAATTAATGCAAGTAATATATGAAGGAGCTTCAGAAGTTGCCTCGGCAGTGGTTACGGCTTTATTTACCACTATCATTAGCTTTCTACCAATATTTGCCATGCAGGCAGCAGAGGGTAAATTGTTTACTCCCTTAGCTTTTACCAAAACATTTGCTATGTTGGCGGCTTTGTTTATTGGAATAGTCTTTATTCCAACATTCGCTCATATTGTATTTTCCATTCGCTTTGATAAAGGTAAAATGAGCAAAGTATGGAACGGTTTACTTATTATCTTTGGTTTTATATTTTTAATAGGATTTGCTAGTTGGTTATCAACAGCTCTTATTCTCTTTGGATTTAATAATCTCCTAGAATATAAATGGCATAAAACCAAAAGAAAGTATGTAAATTACATTAACATATTAATTACATTATTCGTTGTCGTATATCTAATTACTGGGGTATGGATGCCATTAGGAGTTCAAAATAGTTTTTTTGCTAATTGGCTGTTTGTTTCTATAACTGTTGGGATAATCCTAGGTTTGTTAATGTTAATGATTAAATATTACACACGATTGTTAATTTGGTGTTTGGCTAACAAATGGAAGTTTTTAATGACCCCAATCTTTATCGTTCTGTTTGGATTAGTCTCATGGCAAGGATTTGATAAGATATTCAGTTTCTTTCCTGAGTTTAGCAAGAAAAACACAACATGGAATAAATTATCAGAAACATTTCCAGGAGTAGGAAAAGAATTTATGCCTTCACTAAATGAGGGTTCTTTCTTACTTATGCCCACTACAATGCCACATTCAGGTATTGAGGAAAATGTAAATGTAATTAGAAAATTAGATCGACAACTTAATGCAATACCAGAAGTTGAAATTTCTGTTGGTAAATGGGGAAGAGTAAACTCTGCTCTAGATCCAGCACCAATTTCTATGTATGAAAACGTAATCAGCTATTTTCCTGAATTTAAAGTGAATGAAGATGGTCATAAGATGCAATTTAAAATAAATAAAAAAAATGCCTTTGTATTAAAAGATGGATCTACATATAAATATACTGTGGATCCATTTAGGTCAATTCCAACAAAAGATTTAATCGAAGACAATGATGGGGCATATTTCCGTCAATGGCGAGAACATATCCAGTCTCCTGACGATATATGGAAAGATATATTGATACATGCAAAAATTCCAGGGCTAACCTCTGCTCCAAAATTACAGCCTATAGAAACTCGATTGGTAATGTTGGCTACAGGAATGAGGGCTCCAATGGGGGTTAAAGTATTTGGTCCAGACTTGGAAACCATAGAGAAAGTTGGCTATGATATTGAGAATATTTTAAAACAAGTTCCAAGTGTAGAAGCATCTGCGGTATTTGCCGATAGAGTTGTAGGAAAACCCTATTTAGAAATAAAAATTGATAGAGAAGCGATTGCTCGTTATGGTCTTACTATAGAAGACATGCAGAAAGTTATTGAAACTGCTATTGGCGGAATGCAACTCACTACCACTGTTGAAGGCAGAGAGAGATTTCCTGTACGAGTGCGATATGCTAGAGAGTACAGAGACAATCCTGAAGATTTGAAAAAGGTATTGATTCCTACACCAGAAGGTGTTCAAATTCCATTAGAGGAATTAGCAGAAATGATTTATGTAAGAGGTCCACAGGTAATTAAAAGTGAGGACACTTTCTTAGTCAGTTACGTGATTTTTGACAAAAAAATTGGTCATGCAGAAGTCGATGTAGTTGAAGATGCTCAAGCATTATTAAAACAGAAAATAGAATTTGGAGAATTTGTACTACCTGCAGGAGTTAGTTACCGATTTACAGGAAATTATGAAAATCAAGTGAGAGCAACCAAACGATTAATACTCGTAGTTCCAATTTCACTATTACTCATTTTCTTAATTCTATATTTTCAATTTAAATCAGTGGCAACCACTTCTATGATTTTTAGTGGATTAATTGTCGCATTTTCTGGCGGTTTTATCATGTTATGGTTATACAGTCAACCAGAGTTTTTAAACTTTTCTATTGGAGGAATTAACCTTCGAGATTTGTTTCAAGTACGTACCGTAAACTTAAGTGTAGCTGTTTGGGTAGGATTTATTGCCCTTTTTGGAGTTGCTACAGATGATGGAGTGCTTATGGGAACGTATCTAACTCAATTATTTAAAAAAGAAAATCCTGACACAAAAGATAAAGTAAGAGCAACAGTTTTGTTGGCAGCTTCTAAAAGAGTTCGTCCTGCGGTATTGACCACAGCAACTACAATTATTGCTTTAATACCCGTATTAACCTCCCAAGGAAAAGGTTCTGATATAATGGGACCAATGGCCATTCCATTATTTGGCGGGATGCTTATAGAAGTAATGACTATGTTTATTATGCCTGTCCTTTATAGTATGTGGCAAGAAGGAAAAATTAAACAACTAAATAAATAGAAAATGATATATTTATATAAAATCATCACAATCTCTCTGTTGCTATTTATAGTAAAAACACAAGCTCAAACAAAATTATCGGACTATCTAATTATTGGAGCTGAAAACAATCTGGGTCTAAAGGCTAAATTTTACGAATATAATGCGGCGTTAGAAAAAGTTCCTCAAGTAGGCACTCTTCCAGATCCGAAGTTCTCATTTGATTATTTTATTTCACCAATTGAAACTAGAGTTGGACCGCAAAGGGCTAAACTGGGCATTAGTCAAATGTTTCCATGGTTTGGCACATTGAATGCAAAAGAAGATATTGTTATTCAAATTTCGAAAGCTAAATATGAAGCTTTTGAAGAGGCAAAATCAAAATTGTTTTTTGATATAAAATCACTTTATTACAACGTTTATTTTATTCAAAAAGGAATTAAAATCACAAAAGAAAATATCCGTATTTTAAATACTTTTCAACAATTATCAATCATTAAGATAGAAACAGGAAAAGCATCAGTTGTTGATGAAATGAGAGTAGAAATGGAAATTAACGAACTCCTAAATCAATTGGCATATTTAACGGATAGTAAATACGCAATCGAAGTTAATTTCAATAATCTCTTAAATAGAACTGATAGTTCCTTTATTGTTATATCAGACACACTAAGGAGCGATAGTTTATTGGTTTCTAAAAATGAATTACTGAACAGTATTTATACTGAAAATCATCTGATTAAGCAATTAGAATACAAAATACAGTCTTGGAAGAACCAAGAAGTTGTCGCTAAAAAAAAGGGAATGCCTCAATTTTCTATAGGTGTTGATTATGTTTTTATAGGAAAAAGTAGCAACCTTGATTTAGGAAGTGAAAATGGGCGTGATGCTTTTATACTTCCTAAGGTCGGAATTTCTATTCCTTTATATAGGAAAAAATATAAGGCTCTGGTTAAAGAAGCTTCATTAAACATGGAAGCAACTCAATTCAAAAAGGAAAACAAACAAAATCAATTAACCTCATTATTTGAGAATGGATATAAAGACTACCAAGATGCTGACCGGAGAATTGACTTATATCTAAAGCAATTAAAACTTGCTGATAAATCCTTAAATATACTTTTAACTGCCTACTCTACAGACGGTAAGAACTTTGAGGAAGTATTGAGAATGGAAAGGAAAGTATTAAAATATGCACTAGAAATTGATAAGGCAAGAGCAGATAAAAACGCTACGGTAGCATTTATTAATTATTTAATGGGCAAATAAAAATCATAAATATGAATAAAATATTAAAAAATATCTGGATCATACTTGCTGTTGGATTAATAACAGGCATTGTTATTGGTGATTTTTTGGGAGGAACTTCTACTGACAAGGAGCACGCTAGCCACCAGCATGATAACGAAGAAGAATCTCAAATTTGGACCTGCTCAATGCATCCTCAAATACAGAAAGACAAACCTGGACAATGCCCATTGTGTGGAATGGATTTAATTCCTTTAGACAATTCAATGGATAATGAAAATAATCTACCCGATGAAGTGCCAATGTCTGCTTCTGCTATGAAATTGGCAGAGATACAAACTTATATTGTAAAGAAAGGAAAACCAGTAAAAGAAATCAGATTATTCGGTAAAGTGAAAGTCGATGAACGATTAATGTATTCACAAGCAATCCATTTCTCTGGTCGAATAGAGAAATTGTATATCAATTTCACAGGTGAAAAAGTGAAAAAAGGACAAAAAATAGCCTCTGTTTATTCAGCAGAGTTGGTGACCGCACAAAAAGAGCTATTTGAAGTACTGAAAGACGAGTTGACAAATCCAACCTTAGTAAAAGCTGCTCGAAATAAATTGAAACAATGGAAATTCACCAACATACAAATTGCAGCACTCGAAAAGTCAGGAAAAATTCAAACAGAAGTAGATATCCTTTCTGATTATAGTGGATATGTAATTATGCGAATGGTATCTGAAGGAGATTACTTTAATGAAGGTCAAATCCTTTTTAAAATTACCGATTTAAGTAAGGTATGGGTCTTATTTGAAGCTTACGAAAATGACTTGCCTTGGATAAAAGTTGGAGATCAATTCGAAATTGAGCTAAAATCATTACCAGGACAAACATTTACTGAAAAAGTAACATTTATCGACCCTTTTATAAATCCAAAAACTAGGGTTGCTTACGTAAGAGTTGAACTAGCTAACAGTAAAGGAAAATTAAAACCAAATATGTTTGCCAATGGTATTGTCACTACAAGATTATCAATTGATCAAGATGTGATTTTGGCACCTAAAACGGCAGTTCTCTGGACAGGAAAACGCTCAATAGTTTATGTGAAAATCCCAAATCGTAAACACAATTCATTTATATATCGTGAAGTGATTTTAGGAAGTGAAGCGGGCGATTTTTATATCATTAAAAAAGGATTAAAAGAAGGTGAACAAATTGCCTCTAATGGTGTATTCAAAATTGATGCTTCGGCTCAACTAGCGGGTAAAAAGAGCATGATGAATCCAACTGGAAAAAAAGTTACAACAAGTCATAATCATGTAGGTAGTAAGCAAAATCAAAAAAAGATGAACATGAACCCTATAGTTATTGTTGATAAAACTAAAATTCCTTTTGAATTCAAAAAACAATTGGGTAATGTGGTTAACGCATATCTAGCTCTTAAAAATAAATTATCGAATGATAATTCTACTATTAAAATAGAAGTTAGAGCTGTACAAAAATCATTGACTAAAGTTGATATGACTTTGGTTATAGAGAATGATCATAATGAA
This sequence comes from Flavicella sp., assembly GCF_037132785.1. Taxonomy (GTDB): domain Bacteria; phylum Bacteroidota; class Bacteroidia; order Flavobacteriales; family Flavobacteriaceae; genus Flavicella. The sequence goes on from NZ_JBAHZZ010000136.1 coordinate 27,612, forward strand.
TGGATGAAAACCTCTAAGTCATTAAATAATGACTTAAAAAAATTATTAAAAGAAGTAAATATTCATAAACAAAGAAATATTTTCTTAACTATAAGTAAATCACTTTCAAATATTATCATGAAATTAGGAGTAAAAATGGACGAAAATAAAACCTTGTATTTAAAATTTTGCCCAATGACAAATAACAATAGCGGTGGATATTGGCTAAGTATCGAAAAGGAAATTCAAAATCCATATTATGGTCAATCAATGTTGAAGTGTGGAGAGATAAAACAAGAAATTAAATAATCATTAAATCAAATAGACATGAATAGAAGTAAATTAACAATAACCAATAAAAATCAATTTATCATGAAAAAAAACACCTTACTAAAAATTGTATTTATTAGTGTAATGGCATGCACAAACATCAAATCATTTGCAGTAAATAATAATACTGAAATAACATCAATCATGCTCAATAATATAGTAACAGAAACATTTAAAGTTTATGGCAACTGTGGTATGTGTGAGAAAACCATTGAAGCAGCGTTGTCTAATAGTAAAGGAATTGTAAAAGCTGATTGGGACAAAGAAACCAAGATGATGGTAGTAACATTCCATGAGAATGAAATAAGCTTGGATGAAATAAAGAAAAAAATTGCTGCAGTTGGTTATGATACAGATAAATTTAAAGCAACAGATAAAGTCTACAAAGGACTATCTAACTGTTGCCAATATAAAAGACCTTCTGAAAACAAAATGAAAGATGGTCATGAAGGTCACAATCATTAGAATACTGATTTAACTATAATTTAAAGGATTATTTTAAAACAGGTTTTCTTTTGATTATAACAGAAATAAACAAGAAATGTTTTATTAAGAGCCCCTCTATAAATTGTTTAAAATTTAGGAGGGTTTTATTTATCTAGATTATAATATATTGATTCTAGTCTGACACAATTTAACACCTCTCGAAATCCAATTAATAAGACCTTTTTACCAAAACAAAGCCACTTAAATTCTTTTATAGCAGCTTTAAAAAAGTATCTTTGCTGCCATGTGGATGTATTTGGGCTTATTGTCAGCTTTATTTTTAGGATTACATAATTTATGTAAAAAACATGCAGTACAAGGCAACGAGGTCTTTCCTGTACTTTTAGGAACTATTACATCAGGATTTTTTTTATTGCTCCCCTTCTATTTAGGGTCCCAATACTTACCAGAATACACTCGAGAAATTGGTTTTTTTGTAGAAGATATTCCATGGATAACACATGGTTATATTTTTATAAAATCTCTTATCATGGCTGCTTCATGGATATTGGCATATCAAGCATTAAAGCACTTACCTATCACTATCGTAACTCCAATTCGTTCTGCAGGCCCTTTTTTCACTTTTCTTGGAGCTGTTTTTATTTATCAAGAAAAACCTACAGGCTGGCAATGGATAGGATTTTTTGTTATTATTTTTTCTATATTTCTTTATTCTAGAATAGGAAAAAAAGAAGGAATCCTTTTTAAAAAAAACAAATGGATTTTTGCTATTATTGGTGCTACATTTTTGGGTGCTTCTAGTGGTTTATATGATAAATTCTTAATCCAAAATTTAGGTTTAAATCCGCAAACTTTACAGTTTTGGTTCTGCTGGTATACAATCCTTATACTCTTGGTTATTTTTAGCCTTAATTGGTTTCCCTACAAAGAAAAAAGAAAAGCATTTAAGTTTAGATGGTCAATTCCAGCTGTAGGAATATTTCTACAAACAGCAGATTATTTTTATTTTAAAGCATTACAAGATCCTGAATCATTGATTATGTTGCTATCCGCTATAAAAAGAAGTCAAATATTAATTGCTGTAATCGCGGGTGGACTTATTTTTAAAGAAAAGAACAAACGAAAAAAATTGATTCCTTTGATAGGTATACTTATAGGAGTCGCTTTTATTTTGTATACTTAAAATATCAACCCAATATCTGATAATACAGATACTTTTAAAAAGGATTGCTATTAGGGAGGAGCTAATACCAAATAAACATCAAAATGATTGATTAAAGTAGTTTCTACTTTACAAATGAATTAATCAAAATTCACTTTTTTTTTACCGAAGTTAAGACCGTTGCAAGGTACATGACAAAAACAAACATCCAAACTTAGGATATAAATCATTGTTTGTTAGTTTATTAAGATGTATATTCAAGCCATGAAACTACAAATAACACCTACTTTTGCAGATAGCATTTGTGATTTACGCACAAGAAAGATAAAAGCTACATTTTTCAGTCAAATAAATATTCTTATCGATTGGGATCGAATTTCAAAAATAATAGACAAGGACTATTCCAGAGGTAAAAGTGCCGTTGGTAAGCCTTGCTATGATGGTTTGTTGCTTTTT
>NZ_JBAHZZ010000144.1:0-8257 GCF_037132785.1 Flavicella sp.
GCTCAGTTGACACAGTTTCTTTACCTAGGTTTTTTAGGTGACCAACTACTTGCTCTGGACTATAATCGTCTCGTAATAACAATTCTGTTACTTGTTGAATATCTTTTGTAAAACGTTTTCGTTTAGGCTTTTCTTTTTGACCTTTAGTATATTTTATTTGAGCTAATTCATGCTTGTAAACGCCATTTCTTTTGTCGGAATTACGTTTAATCTCTTTACTGATTACGGTCTTGTCTTTTCCAATAGTCACGGCTATTTCAACCTGATTATAGCCTTGTTTTAGCAGACAGCAAATTGTATATCTTTGTGCTTGGGTAATGTGGGTCATACAACTTCTTTTTTGGCGATTTGAAACCGTAAGATACACATCCATCAAAATAAGAAAGGTAGGTTTTCCTACTTTTCTGTTTTGATTATAGTATAGCAAACAGTCAAATCCAAAAGTTGCGTTTACTAGTTGAATTTAAGAACCAAAAAATAGATCCATAACTAATACCAAATGAATTTCAGAGTGGTTGATAATAAATTTTAAATATTTTTTCTTTATATTTAAATATAAAGGAAATAGAAACTAATTTAATCAATTATTTTGATGTTTATTTGATATAAGCAGTTTTGTAACAAATACTGAAGATTGAAAACACTCAAATACGAGAAACTATCAAGAGGGTAATAAAAAACTAACGACTAATTAATCTCTCATTTTTTAGCTTTTTCATAAATAGATTTTTTGCAATTTGCTGTGATACTGACATTATTTCACCTTCTATTTCAATTTTCATAGAATTGTCAAAGACTTCTTTACTCATCACACTTATAGTACTTCCTAATTTTATACCTGAACAGTCTAAATATATTAGGAACGATTTCGATGAATCTTTCACCCCTAACACAACACCTTTTTCATGTGCTTCCAAAGAAGAAAGCATCATGTCTGTATGATATGCAATATTACCATTTTCATCAGGAATAGGATCTCCATGTGGATCATGCGTAGGAAATTCTAAAAAACGATCTAATTCTTTGGTTAACTTTATAGATTTCACGTGCTCTAACTGTTCAGCTATTTCATGAACTTCATCCCAACTAAAATCTAAGTGTCTCACTAAAAAAACTTCCCAAAGACGATGCTTACGAATTACTTTAACTGCTGTTTTTTTTCCTGCTACTGTTAAAGAAACACCTTGGTATTTTTTATAATCTACCATTTTTTTTTCCGATAATCTCCTCACCATATCCGTAACAGAAGACGCTTTTGTTTGCAGTTTTTCGGCAATCGAGTTCGTACTTACAGCTTTTGATTTTGATACTGATAAACCAAAAATAGCTTTCAGATAATTTTCTTCGGTTTGAGTCAGTTCTAAATTCATCGTAAGCAAATATATGAATAATATTTTATATTTTATAAAAACAATTTTTAGACCAGTCTAAAAATAAATACTACATTTGCAAAAAAAATAATTATCATGAAATATTTAGCAATCATATTTACCTTGTTTTGTACACTCTCGAACTACGGACAAGTCACAATTAAAGGAACGGTAACCGACGGAACAAATCCTTTGCCTTATGCAACGGTACAAATCACTGGGAAAAACAAGGGAACTATAACAGATTCAAATGGTCAATTTGAACTTAGCACTACTGCTTCTGGAAAAATAAGCCTATTAGCTTCATCTACAGGTTATCTATCCGATAAAAAAACAATTCGTATTGAGAAGTTTAAAAACGGAACTACATTAAATTTTAAACTTACTGAATATACTGATGTATTAGACCCTGTAACGGTAACAGGAACAAAAACGGTAAAGAGGAAAACCAACAATCCTATTATTGTAAATATCATCAATAGTAAAACTTTACAAAACGTACAGGCATGTAATTTATCGGAAGGACTTCGTTTTCAAACTGGATTACGAGTTGAAACGGATTGTCAAACTTGTAATTATACACAACTCAGAATGAATGGATTAAACGGAAGGTATTCTCAAATACTAATCAACGGGAGAAATGTTTTTAGCCCACTTACTGGCTTGTATGGATTAGAGCAAATTCCAACAAACATGATTGATAGAATTGAAATCGTACGTGGTGGAAGTTCAGCATTGTATGGCTCTGGAGCTGTTGGTGGAACTGTAAATGTAATTACAAAAATTCCCAAAAAAAACAACTATCAAATTGAAACTAGTTATCAAAATATAAAAGGCGCAAATGATTATATCGTTAACGGAAACGCAACGGTAGTTAGTGATGACTACAATTCGGGAGCCACCTTTTATATAAACAGTCGTAATAGAGAAATGTATGATGCAAATGGAGATAATTACTCCGAACTTCCCGAACTTAAAAATATGGCCTTCGGAACCAATCTTTTCTTTTTACCAAGTGAAAACGAAAAATTAGAAATTAATTTCAGTAAAATAAACGAATACCGATACGGAGGTGAAATGGTTGATAAAGCTCCACACCTAGCTCTTCAATCAGAAGAAAGAACTCATGATATTTATTTTGGAAACCTCGATTATCAAATAAACTTTAATGACTGGAAAAGTTCTTTTATTACCTATATTGCAGCACAAACAACCGACAGAAGGCATTATACAGGAATTTTTCCAGACACAGAAGAAGACATTACGGAACACTTAACCAACCCTCCTTACGGAACTTCTACAAGCACAACTTACCAAGGTGGTATTCAATTAAATCATACGATAGAAAATTTTCTGAACGGTAGCAATATACTAACCGCTGGTTTAGAGCACATAAATGATGACATTATTGACGAAATAGAAGCCTATAATTATTTAATTGACCAAAACACACAAAACACAGGAATGTTCTTGCAAAGTGATTGGGAAATTAATAAAAAAACAACCCTATTGGCGGGTGTTCGATTTGACAAACATAATTTTATAGACTACGTAATTGCGAGTCCAAGGTTTTCCTTCTTATACAAACCAACAAGCCTGCTACAACTTAGAGCCACCTGGGGAACTGGTTTCTTAGCTCCTCAAGCTTTTGATACCGACTTACATATTGCTTTTGCTGGAGGTGGAATCTCACGTGTTCAACTTTCAGAAGATTTAAAAGAAGAGCGTTCAAACAGTTTTAATGTCTCTTTAAATTTTGACAAACCGACAGAACATTATATCTATGGCTTTACTATAGAAGGATTTTACACTCATTTTAACGACTCTTTTTACCTTCATCACTTAGGAGAAGATGAATTTGGAGAACTGTTTGAAAAACGAAATGGTGATGGCGCTACCGTTCAAGGGATTACATTTGAAGCACGTGTTAATATCGGACAAGTTTTTGAATTTGAAGGAGGACTTACCTTACAAAAAAGTCTTTATGATACTGCTATAGAAAATGTGGATGGACTGGCTGCCAAAAAAGAATTTATGAGAACTCCCAACAATTATGCATATGCAACATTCTCATACAAACCAAATTTGAATTTCAATACTTCAATAAACTTTGTATATACAGGTAATATGGATATCGTTCACTACGGAGGAGCTCTTGAACAAGATATTGACGAGTACAAAGTGACTCCTAAATTTGCAGAATTAGGACTAAAATCCGGTTACACTTTTAACCTAAATAGAACAAAAACGGATTTAGAACTCTTTGTAGGTGTCAAAAATATATTCGATGCCTATCAAAACGATTTTGATTCTGGAAAAAACAGAGATAGCAATTATATTTACGGTCCGGCAAACCCACGCACTTATTTTGCTGGAATAAAACTAAGCTCTAAATAAAAACTAAAAAAAGCCAATCATTTATTTGGCTTTTTTTAATATGTGGTAAACCCATAACCTGTTCTTCTTTTATTCCTCTTTCCTTTACTTTCGCCAAAAGTAAAAATTAAACTCCCTGAGAACTGTGTATGAGACCCAAAATTGGATTCGTGTTTTTCCGAAACAAAACGATGTACAATTTGGCTATTTAATCCCATTCTAGGTAATATCCAATAAGTCAATCCAACTCCTCCATTTACTGAAATAGATCTATCATTTCTTTCTTTTATCAACAAACCTAAACCTCCTATTATTTGGGGAACCCATTTGTTTTCGTAAAAACCAAAATCATATTTTCCAAAAAAGTCCATCATAATTACATCATACTTATTTGAATAAATATTATTGATTTCTGAAATTCCAGTAATAGTAATTCCCGCTCCTACTGTAAACCCGTAATCAATATACCTCAACATTGTTAGGTATGGGATTTGAACATTGACTGCTTCTTCAGTAAACCCAGAAGTCTCCGAAAAATCAATAAAACTCCCGCCAATACCGATAGCCCATTTTACAGTACTATCTTGAGCAAAGATATTCAAGCCAAAAAACAATAGTACTAAAACAACAACATTTTTTATTTTTATCATTTCACATTTTTTCTATACGATACTTAATAATTTTTGTGCCGCCATAATTAAATCAAACCTAATACAGCGAAGGTCTCTTTTATTCTAAAACCATGATGTAAATTTATCTATAATTAATTTATCTTTGACAAAAAAATTCTTTTGAGTAAACAAACAATTGTAGACTTAATTTCCCAAGCAAAAAACACAAAAAAGATAGTAGAAATGCTGTCTAAAGGGAAAAGTCATATCCGAATTTCAAATTTATTAGGTTCTTCTTTAGCTTTTACAATTGCTGAAATATTTAAAAATTCTGAAAAACCTTTCTTAATAATTTTAAACGACAAAGAGGAAGCAGCATATTTCTTAAATGACATCGAGCAAATTATAGGAAATAAAAACGTTTTATTTTATCCTAGTTCATACAGAAGACCTTATCAAATAGAAGAAACGGACAATGCTAACATTTTATTGCGTGCAGGGGTTTTAAACCGAATTAATTCTCAAAAAAAACCTGCGATTATTATAAGTTACCCAACTGCATTATTTGAAAAGGTTGTTACAAAAAAAGAATTAGAAAAAAACACTCTAAAAATAGGTTTAGAAGATCTGGTTTCTCTTGAGTTTGTAAATGAAGTGCTTTTTGAATATGAATTCAATCGAGTAGATTTTGTTTCCGAACCCGGAGAATTTGCCGTTAGAGGAGGTATCATTGATGTATTCTCCTTTTCGAACGATGAGCCCTATAGAATTGAATTTTTCGGAGATGAAGTTGACTCTATTAGAACCTTTGATATTGAAACTCAACTTTCTACAAGTTCACTAAAAAAAGTGAATATAATACCCAATATAGAAAACAAATTACTTCAAGAAAACAGAGAAAGCTTTCTCAAGTATATCTCTAAGGACACAGTAATTTTCACTAAAAACACGGAACTATTATTTGACAAACTAGATAATCTTTTCCTTAAATCTGAAGAAGCCTTTGAGGGCTTAAACTCAACTGTAACACAGTTTTCACCAAATGATCTTTTTATTGACAGAGCTAGTATTAAAAAAGACTTATTAGGGTATTCAAGAGTTTCAATCGCAATAAATCAAAAAGAAAACACATCAAACGAATCTTTTAATTTTAACACAAAACCTCAACCTTCTTTTAATAAACAGTTCGATTTACTTATTGAAGATTTAAACAAAAACACAAAAAACGGCATTACAAATTACCTGTGCTGCATGAACGAAAAACAAACACAACGTTTTCATGATATTCTATCGTCTTTTACTGAAGATGATAGTCAAGTAGAAATAAAATATAAAGCCATCGTTTTTCCTTTACATGAAGGCTTTATTGATTTTGAAAATAAAATAGCTTGCTATAGCGACCATCAGATATTTGAACGTTACCATAAATACAAGATTAAAAACAATACTTCCAAAAAACAATCTATCACTTTAAAAGAATTAACAAACTTAGAGGTTGGAGATTATGTAACTCATATGGATCATGGAGTTGGAAAATTTGGAGGTCTTCAAAAAATTGATGTAAATGGCAGCAAACAAGAAGCCATCAAATTAACTTATGGCGATCGAGATATTTTATACATAAGCATTCACTCTCTTCATAAAATAGCTAAATTTAACGGAAAAGATGGAACACCCCCTAAAATCTACAAATTAGGCTCAGGTGCGTGGAAAAAAATCAAGCAAAAAACAAAAATTCGCGTTAAGGAAATCGCTTTTAATCTTATCAACCTATATGCTAAAAGGAAACTTGAAAAAGGTTTCAGATTCAACCCTGACAGCTATTTACAACATGAGCTGGAAGCAAGTTTTATGTATGAAGATACACCAGATCAATTCACAGCAACCCAGGATGTTAAAAAAGATATGGAAAGTGAACAACCTATGGATCGTTTGATTTGTGGAGATGTAGGTTTTGGCAAAACCGAAGTTGCTATTCGCGCCGCTTTTAAAGCAGCCGATAATGGGAAACAAGTAGCTATTTTAGTGCCAACAACTATCTTAGCCTTTCAGCATTTTAAAACTTTCACAGAACGATTAAAAGACTTCCCTATAACCGTAGATTATTTAAATCGTTTTAGAACTACCAAGCAGCGAAATCAAGTAATCAAAGACTTAAAAGAGGGAACTACAGATATTGTAATTGGAACCCATCAATTGGTCAATAAAAAAGTAAACTTTAAAGACCTAGGGCTTCTAATTATTGACGAGGAACAAAAATTTGGTGTAGGAGTAAAAGACAAGTTAAAAACTATCAAAGAAAATGTTGACACTTTAACTCTTACAGCCACTCCAATTCCTAGAACCCTTCAATTCTCGTTAATGGCGGCAAGAGATTTATCTGTCATCAACACACCACCACCAAACAGACACCCCATAGAAACCAATGTAATTCGATTTACTGAGGATGTAATCCGAGATGCCATGACTTATGAAATCTCTAGAGGAGGACAAGCCTTTTTTGTTCATAACAGAGTAGATAATATTAAAGAAGTTGCAGGCATGTTACAACGTTTATTACCCGATGCCAAAATTGGAATCGGTCATGGGCAAATGGACGGGAAAAAATTAGAAGAATTGATGCTTTCTTTTATGAGAGGTGATTTTGATATCCTGGTGGCAACTACCATAATTGAAAGCGGCTTGGATGTACCAAATGCAAATACCATTTTTATCAATAACGCCAACAATTTTGGATTATCTGATTTACATCAGATGCGAGGTCGTGTTGGTAGGTCTAACAAAAAAGCTTTTTGTTATTTTATTACACCACCTTATCATATGATTACAGATGAGGCTCGTAAAAGAATTGAAGCGCTTGAGTTGTTTTCTGACCTAGGAAGTGGAATTAATATTGCCATGAAAGATTTAGAAATTCGTGGTGCAGGTGATTTATTAGGAGGTGAGCAAAGTGGATTTATCAATGATATTGGTTTTGACACATATCAAAAAATTTTAAAAGAAGCAATTAGCGAATTAAAAGAAAACGAATTTAAAGAACTCTATCCTGAAGACGAAAACACCGTAAAAGAATTTGTAAAAGAGATCCAAATAGACACAGATTTTGAAATATTATTTCCTGATGAATATATTAATATTGTTTCGGAAAGACTCCTATTATACAAAGAATTGGGAGAGTTAGAAAATGAAGTTGAATTAACAGAATTCGAGAAAAGATTAAAAGATAGATTTGGAGAAATTCCAAGTCAGGTTGATGATTTATTAGACAGTGTTCGAATCAAATGGCTGGCAAAAAAAATAGGTATCGAAAAATTAATTTTAAAACAGAAAAGAATGATTGGATATTTTTTATCGGATCAACAAAGTGAATTTTATAACACTCCCGAATTTGCGTCCATACTACAATATGTTCAAAAAAACTCAAAAATGTGTGTGATGAAAGAAAAAGAGACTAAAAACGGATTGCGTTTACTGATTACATTTATTAGAATTGACTCTGTGAAAAAAGCGCTACAAATTTTAAAAGCTATTTAAATTAAACAAAAACGAAAAATAAATCTCTTAGAATTAAATTTCTCTGTAATACTCATCAGTAGCGCTGCTGTATTGGTTCGATTTATCCCATAGCCCCTACTTTAATTGCCATTTGGAGGGGTATAATACCAATTATATTTCCATTTGATTGATATATTTTGTATCTTTCTGCATGGCATTATTAAGAACCTTTAAGGTAAAAGAGAGTAAAGATTACTGAGTTATACGCCTAGTGTCTGTTTTATATTTTTTTGATATTTAGGTTTTTGTAGTACCATTCTAAGAATTGTTTTATGAAAAATGGATTTTTTGTATTGTGACCTATTAATTCTAAAACAAAATTCATCAAAGTAAGCTTGTATATGC
>NZ_JBAHZZ010000194.1:0-16605 GCF_037132785.1 Flavicella sp.
AGCTTACTTTGATGAATTTTGTTTTAGAATTAATAGGTCACAATACAAAGAATCCATTTTTCATAAAACAATTCTTAGAATGGTACTACAAAAACCTAAATATCAAAAAAACATAAAACAGACACTAGGCGTATAACTCAGGCAATTTATATAGAAGTCCTGGGATAATTGCCACTAATTCTGAAAAATAAAGGAAAATGAACCAAAAAATAGATCCATAACTAACATAAACAATGAAAATAATGAAAAAAAACATAAATTTTAGATTAAAAAAGTCAAAATTGAAATCTAAAATTGATGAGAGCATTACGCAACGGTCTTTATTAATTAATTGACTTTCAGTAGAGTGATATATTTATTTTAATTCTTATAATAATAAATAACTTTACCTTGTAGTCTCGAACAGTAAGAAAAATTATTGTTTTAATCGAGTTATACCAATTAAACATCAAAATGATTGATTAAATTAGTTTCTATTTTCTTTATATTTCAATATAAAATAGAACCGTAACTAGGCTATGATTCTATTTTTTATTTCATCTAAAGAAAATAATAATTCAAATTTATTATCAACCACTCTGAAATTCATTTGGTATTACCTCCCCCCCACAAAAACGACATAAATCAACCTCATAATTTAATAAGTATCCTTCTTTTCTGAATAATTCGGTGAATTCAGGGCATAAACCAGGAAAGAAATTGATAATTTTTAAAAAAATGAATTATCAAATGGAATCTCCTCAGAGGGTAGTGTAAGCAAGTTGTCCTAGTCCATTGACATAACTCAGTTTGAAATGTGTTTAATTGAATGGGAAATTCTATTTTATTTAAGACGGTATCGTAAACTAATGAAAAATAAATCCTCAAAAAATCATCAATTAAACTAAAACACAGAAAGCTGCGTAGAATCGATAATATTTGCTAAAAGCTTAAATGTAAAAAGATGATTATGCCCTGTTTTAATCGTCTTGTAACTCAATAATTACATTGTGTTTTTTTATTTCGTCTTTGTACTTTTCGTACGAGAATTCATCTTTATGGAAATTTCGTTTTCTCTGCCTTTTCATATTCAGACGATCTAAGGATCTTATAAACCTTCGTACACCTTCTTTACTCATCAATTTTAATTTTGGAACTTCTGCATTACTTCCGTCATCATTTTTAGCAACCATTAAAAAATAGGAAGAGTTGCAATGTTTAATTTCCCCTGTATGAATGTTTTCTGAAGTAACACGAATCCCCACAGTCATAGAAGTTTTTCCAACATAATTTACTCTTGCCTTTAAGGTCAGTAATTCACCAACTTCAACAGGGTTTAAAAAATCAACAGTATTAATTGAAGCTGTAACACAATATTTACCAGAATATTTAGAACTACATGCAAAAGCAATTTGATCCATTAAATTTAAGATATAACCTCCATGGATTTTTCCGCTGAAATTAGAATTTGATGGAAGCATTAATTCCGTAATAGTAACAGAAGACTCTTTAGATGTTTTTACTTTTACAAACATAAGTGATTGTTTAATTCTTTGCAAAAATACATATTATATACTTTGGGAACGTGGTTTTAGAACTTAAGGTTATATTTTCATGATTGTGAAAAAGACAATGATGGATTTTCTATATAAGTTAATTTAACATCTGTTTTATTATGGTATTCTTGCTGACGATTTTTATTTATATTGACCTGCGTTTAGTTACATGAAAAATCTATAGTTTAGAACAAGCTAATACCTTTTTGTTGTTTTCAATATTGGTAGTGAAGAATAAATAGATATTTCCACCATCTTTAATTTTTGTCTTTTTTCGTATCTGAGCAACAGTTTCCGGGAAATTTCTAGTAGTAATATTCGCTTTTTTATCAGGTAAAAGTTTCATGATTTTTTTCTTATCATAATTTAAAACAGCATCAATTTTAAATATTCTTCCTGGAAAATCTTTATACAATTCGGTGGAAGTGTATAGGTGTGAATGCTGATGTAGTTTAGCAAGATTTAATTGAGATGACACCTCTTGAAATCCTCCTGATTTCATTATAGCAGCATTGGGTTCATATAGATAATTTTCGGCTAAACCATATCTACCTTGTTGAGTTGAGCCATATTCAAAACAAAAACTTTGTTTTTTCTCTTTAAGTATATTTATAGTGTTTATTATAATCGTATCAGCATATCCCTTCTCTAAAATAAAAAGAAGCTCTTTTACTTCGTTTTCTAACGCAATAATATGAATTTCTTTAACAAATTTCAATTCGTTAATTGTACTTGTTATGTCAAGTATTGGTGAGATTTTAATTAATATTTGATCCGAATACTCAAAAAAAGCATCTAAGTTATTAGGGACATTCGGTAAGCAATCGTTTAATAAAAATACTTTCCCCTTAATATCGTTTCTTCGAGATGGGTCAATATAAATCCAATCAAATTTTTTATTTAAATTTTTAATGACTTTTAAGCTATCTCCTTTATGTGTAATGATATTTTTAATATTCAAACGTTGACAGTTGGATGTAACAATATCTGAAAGTTCTGAATTCATTTCACAATGATGTACTTCTTTAAAAAACTCAGAAAAAAAAGTGCAATCAATACCAAAACCACCAGTAAGATCAATAATTGACTCTCCAAAGATTAATTTTGCTTTATAAAGAGCGGTTGATTCTGATGAAGTTTGTTCTAAGTTTAATTTTTTAGGATAATATATGTTTTCAGTTTTAAACCAAAGAGGTAATTTTTTTTTTGCCTTTTGTTTTCCTTCAATTTGTTGTGCCAGTTCTTGAGTGCTGACTTCAGGAAAAGGGCTTCCTTTTAATACAAGATTATTTAGATTGTTTTTTAAATTTTCTTGAATAAAACATTGAACCTCAGAGTTGAATAATTGGGTGTTCACAAAGTTTTGTTTATGGTTATAGGTCTTTGGTGAGTGATATAACAATTTTGTTGTCTGATAAAAACTCTTTAAGTATTACTTTTATTGCTGTATAGGAGGGTACTGCGACAATCATACCAACAATTCCGAACAATAACCCACCGACGATAATGATCAAGAAAATTTCTAAAGGATGAGATTTTACACTTTTAGAAAATATAATGGGCTGACTAAAGAAATTATCTATCAATTGTGCTATAAAATAACCTGTCATAACATACATGGTTGTTGGAAGTGTTTCATTTTGAAAATTCAAGCCTAAATTCTCGGTCATTGTTAAAACAAACATCAAGGCTCCGCCAATTAAAGGACCGACGTAAGGAATTAAATTTAAAAGGGCGCAGATAAAAGCGATGACAAGAGCGTTTTCTATACCGAAAATTAAAAGGACTGCGGTGTAAATTACAAATAGTATTGTAATTTGACAGATTAGACCTAAAAAGTATCTAGATAATAGTTCTTTGATAGTATTTACTGATTTTTCTACTCTTTTTACATTAGTATCTGAAATAAAAGCGAAGAAGCTGTTGTGCACAATTTCACTGTCTTTTAACAAGAAAAAGGTAATAAACAAAACTGAAAAAAGTCCCATTGCTAAAGAACCAATTCCGCTAATGATAGCCGTAAATATATCTGGAATGTTTTTTAATTTCGATAATAAATCAAGATTTTTTAACTCGTCAAAAATATTGATTCCTTTATTTAAAAAGAAAATATTTACTTTTAGGAATATTTTTTCTATCGTTGATTTAAATTCATCTGTATTTAAAAGAGATAAATTTTCACCTTGTTTTAAAACTAGAGGAATAAACATTCCGATAAGTCCTGTTACTAAAATTAAGAAAAACGACATGGTAATAATAACAGCTATGGTGTTGGGTAATTTTAATTTTTTTTTAAAAAAACTCATAAAAGGCCGTGAAATCAAACTTATGACTACAGCTATAACCAAATAAACAATCACAGATTGTATAGTGTATAAAAAATAAATAAATAGGATGGTGCCAGTTACGGTTAGTAAAGCTCTAACAATTCCATTAGAAAACGTTTTTGCGTCCATAATTTCTTTTTAGTGTTTTTTTCGTACAATTTAGTTTATCGTAAGAATTACAATATTACTAAAAATCTATTAAATTATTTAGGGGAAAGTTATGGGTAGTTTATTTTTATATAGAATCTTGCTGGCCAAATCCTTTTGGATATAATCATTAGAGAAATTTTGTAATTCGATAAAGAATATATTAAAATCACTCTCAAATTCTTGGTAATTAGAAATAAGATCCTCTTTAGCAAGATCCATTTGAGAAATTCCTTTAGTTCTTTTATTCATGCCCCAAAGAATTTTAGATATACCTTCAATGGTTCTATAATTGTATAGCCAGTTTTGTTTTTTCATATAAGGCAATAAATATTGTGTTTTGTCAGGAAGTATGTCAAAGTTATCATGTAACAATTGGTAGCTGTCTTGCGTAAAAGTATTCAAAGATGTATCTGAATATTCCAACCAGTTTTTTGCCAAATAGTGATCGTATAATATATCTATGATTACAGCTTTAAAATGCCCATATCTTTTGTGTAATCGGCGTTTGCTTTGTTTTACAACCTCATGAGTATCCGTAAAAGTGTCGATTGCTCTGTGGTGAATAATTCCTTTTTGAATTTCAATCGGCAAATGTACATAATTAGAGCCTTTTATTGCATCTGCGATAAAATTCCCTATTTTCCTTTCTGGATTGTCTTTTGCTAAGTATAAATGTGCTAAAAAGTTCATTCATGGAAGATACAATAATTGTTAGTGTTAAAAAGAAATAATAAAGAAGGGTGTAATTAATTATGTTTTTTTACGAATTTTATTCTTTTAAAAGGAAAAGCCCCACAACTAAAAAGTTACAGGGCTCTTATATTTAGAAGACGAATTTAGTCTTAGCTATTTAGCATTACTGGCATTACAAGCATTGTAATTTGTTCACCATCCTCATTCCCGTCAACAGGTGTTAAGATTCCTGCTCTATTTGGTAAAGACATTTCAATCAATACTTCTTCTGAAGTAAGATTGCTTAACATTTCTGTTAAAAAACGTGAATTGAAACCAATTTGCATATCGTCTCCTTGGTAATCACAATTTAATCTTTCGTCTGCTTTGTTTGCGTAATCAATATCTTCAGCTGAAATATTTAATTCCGTACCTGCCATTTTTAAGCGAATTTGGTGTGTAGTTTTACTAGAAAAAATAGAAACACGTTTTGTCGAGTTTAAGAATGACGCTCTGTCTACCGTTAATTTGTTTGGATTTTCTTTAGGGATTACTGCGTCGTAATTAGGGTATTTCCCATCGATCAAACGACAAATTAAGACAATATTATCAAACACAAACTTAGCGTTTGTATTGTTGTATTCAATGATTACATTCGTATTATTAAATCCTAAAATTCCTTTTAATAAATTCAAAGGCTTTTTAGGCATGATGAATTCAGCTGCTTCATTTGCAACAATATCCGTTCTTGTGTATTTTACTAGTTTATGAGCGTCGGTGGCAACAAATGTTAAACTATCTGTCTTAAACTGGAAAAAGACACCGCTCATTACAGGTCTTAAATCATCATTACCCGTTGCAAAAATCGTTTTGGAAATAGCAGTACTTAAAATGACAGCTGGAATTGATGTTGAACTTGGTTTGTCTAAAGAAATGGTTTTAGGGAATTCTTCACCGTCAAAATAAGCCATGTCGTATTTTCCTTGCTCTGAACTAATTTCAACTGTGTTTTTCTCATCTGTCTTAAAAGTTAATGGTTGGTTCGGAAAAGTTTTTAAAGTGTCCAATAATAATCTTGCAGAAATAGCAATACTTCCGTTAGATTCTGATTCAACATCAATAGTAGAGATTATTGTCGTTTCTAAATCAGAAGCAGAAATTGTCAATTCGTTCTGTTTCAATTCAAACAAAAAATTATCCAAAATAGGCAAGGTATTGTTGTTGTTAATAACTCCTCCTAATATTTGAAGTTGTTTTAATAATAGAGAACTAGATGCTATAAATTTCATTGTTAGTCTGTTTTAATCTGTCATTGTAATAGGTTGTATCTACAACTTGTTACTATTTGTTTTGCGAGAAGCAATTTATTTGCTATGCTTACTTGTAAGCATAGCAAATATATTATAAATAGAAAGGTGGACAAAGAAATGTTTTGAACAAAAAAAAGGCAATTGTTGAAAACATTTGCCTTTTAACATGAGTTTGGAGATCTTATTTTAATCCTTTATAATAACTTATTCGCAAGGTTTGCCAATTCTGATCGTTCTCCTTTTTCTAATTTTATATGAGCAAACAGTTCTTGTCCTTTTAGTTTGTCAATTATATAAGACAAGCCGTTACTTTGCTCGTCCATATATGGAGTGTCAATTTGATTGATGTCTCCAGTGAAAATTATCTTTGTTCCTTCTCCAGCTCTAGTAATAATAGTTTTGATTTCATGTGGAGTAAGATTTTGTGCTTCATCAACAATAAACATCACATTACTCAAGCTACGACCGCGAATAAAAGCGAGTGCAGTTAGTGTTAAGTAGCCACTAGTTTCCATCTCATCTAAAATTTTTCTTTTGCGTTCGTTTTCTCTAAATTGAGATTTGATAAATTTCAGATTATCCCATAAAGGTTGCATATAGGGAGATATTTTTTCGTCAGCTCCTCCTGGTAAAAAACCGATGTCTCTATTGCTTAATGGAATAATTGGTCGAGATAAAATAATTTGATCAAATTTGTTTTTTTGTTCTAATGCAGAAGCCAAGGCAAGCAGGGTTTTTCCTGTTCCGGCAACACCTTGCAAAGCAATTAATTTAATATCTGGGTTTAACAAAGCATCTAGTGCAAAAGTTTGTTCTGCATTTTTAGGTTTGATACCATAAGCATAAGTTTTTTCAATACGCTCTACCTGTTTGGTTTTGCTATTATACCTTGCTAAAACGGAGTCAGAAGATTTGTTTAATATATAATATCCATTGGCAGTTTTTTCATCTTTAAGTATACCATCTTCGTCGATTTTATTGTGATCGTAAAGGTTTTTAATAAAAGTAGGATCGATATTATCTAAATCAGCAACTCCGTCAAAAATATTTTTAATATTCTTAACCTTGCCTGTCAAATAATCTTCTGCGGATAAACCGATAGCTTTTGATTTGATTCTAAGGTTGATATCTTTGGTTACAAGAGTAACCTTTGCTTTGGTATATGCTTGTTGTGCTTCTAAAGCAGCATTGATAATTTTGTGGTCGTTTTTTTTGGCACCGTATACGGTTTCTGCATCTATGTCAAGTTTTAACGTAACCATAGCAATTTTTAAATTGCCTCTGTTTTTACCTAAAGAAATCCAGCTGTTTAATCCCTCTTTATCAGAGATTTTATCCAAAAACCTAATAACAGATCTCGCTTCAAAATTTTTGGTTTCATTTCCAATTTTAAAATGGTCTAATTCTTCTAAGACAGTGATAGGTATAATCACATTATTGTCTTGGAAATTGTTTATCGCATTGTGATCAAATAGAAGTACTGAGGTGTCCAATACAAATATCTTAGTAGTGTTCGTTTTCGTCATATATTGCTTTGTGTTTTCTTATTAAATATAGCAATGTTTATGGATGAAAGGTGTTCGAAGGAATAGAAGTTATTAGATTGATTTGTTAATAACTCGCAAAATTATTAATGGTTTATTGACCTTGTATTTGTTTTAATAAAAGAGGGTATTATCTATTTCTTTTAACATCTAAAGCGTCTCGGAGTGTGTTTCCTATCAGCATAAATGACATAACTAAGCTCATAATAGCCAAACCAGGAATGACAGCTAGGTAGGGTTTTCCTAAAATGATATAATTGAAGTGATCTTTAATAATTCCTCCCCAAGATGGAGTAGGAGGTTGTGCTCCGATTCCTAAAAAGCTCAAACCACTCTCTATTAGGATTGCTCCCGCAAAGTTTGCAGCAGAAATCACAATAATAGGAGCCATAATATTGGGAAGGATATGCTTAAAAATAATTCTGAAATTTGAGAAACCTAAAACTTTTGCAGCTTCTACGTATTGAAGTTTTTTTGCGCTTAAAATTTGACCCCGTACTACACGAGCAACTTCAACCCACATTGTAAGTCCGACAGCAATAAATACTTGCCAAAACCCTTTACCTAAGGCTAAGGTAATTGCGATTACTAATAATAAGGTAGGAATGGACCAAGTGATATTAATCAGCCACATGATAAATGCATCTGTTTTTCCTCCAAAATACCCAGCAGTTGCTCCTATGCTAATCCCCAGAAATAGTGAAATAAATACAGCAATAAAACCGATAAAGAATGATATTCTTGTTCCTATTAAAATTCTACTGAGTAAATCTCTTCCATACCTGTCAGTTCCAAAGTAAAAGGTTTTTGTTTGTATATAGTTTTCAATAGGGAGGTTGAAGTTTGATAATGCATAAGAGGTTTCTGTGTTTTTATTAGAAACAGAAGTTATATATAGGCTGTCGTTACTAATTCTGTAAGAAGAAATAGGGATTTCTATATTGGCGTTTGATTTTCCGTTTAATAAGAAGTCAAAGGTAGATTGTTTGTTTTCTGAAGGAATCTCTAGCATCGGTGTTTGAAATCCTGGTTTTTTTGAATGGATTTCTAAGTGCATTTGATTTGCGTTACTGGAGTTGTCTGGGCTAATTAGGTAGCAAAATACAGCGATAAATCCACAGAAAAAAACATAGGTAAACGATAACAGTCCAGTAGTACTTTGTTTAAACTTCTGGACTGCTTTATGGCTAAGAGAACTATTATTATTTCTCATTCAAATCTTATTCTTTAGCAATAAGATTGTAATTTACGGGTTCTAGCTCACTTAATACAGTTAGTGCTTCATCAATATAAATATCTTTTGTAAGATTCACATGCCATGCTTCACGTTTAAAAGCCAATGAACTATCTAGTTTGATTAAAGTTAATTCATTTAATGAAGATTTAAATTCAATTTCAGATTTGTGTTTAAACACGTCTTTAAACTGATCAATTTCTGATTGATGTTGTTTGTCTTCTTTTAAAGCTATATCAAAATTTAAAGAGAAAGTATTGATGTTTTGAGCATCTTTTAACCAAAGTGCGTATTCATTAATTTTGTTAAATTCTTCACTTTCAAAAATTCTAATCTTACTGTCGTTAATCACTTCATCAAGATTTTTGTAAAAGTTCATTTCAGAATATTCTGCTTTTTCAATTTTATCCCAGCCTAAGGGGTTATTTTGATCTCTTTCTCCAATTTCAACGTAACTATATTTGTCTGGCATAGTGATGTCAGAATGAACACCTTCTAATTGAGTTGATCCACCGTTGATTCTGTAAAACTTCTGAATGGTTAATTTAATAGCTCCTAGGTCATCAGGATAGTTGTAATATTTGTTTAGAGGAATAACATTTTGTACGGTTCCTTTACCATATGTTTGGTTACTTCCGATGATAATAGCTCTTTTATAGTCTTGCATTGCTGCTGCTAAAATTTCAGAAGCAGAAGCAGATAATTCGTTTACTAGAATTACTAAAGGACCATCCCATTGCATTCTAGGATCTGTATCTTTTTTTACAAGAGGTTTGTTATCTCTGTATTTAACTTGAACAATAGGTCCCGTATTAATAAATAACCCTCCAATTTCAATAGCTGTTTTTAAAGAGCCACCACCATTGTTGCGAAGGTCAATTAATAAGCCTTCGATATTTTCCTTTTTTAATGCTTCAATTTCTTTTTCCATATCTGAACCAGAATTTCTTCCATCTGGATCCTCAAAGTCAATATAGAATTTAGGTAAATTGATTAGACCATATTTTTTACCGTCTTTGATAGCAATACTAGATTTTAAAAATGTGTCTTCTAGTTCTACTACATCTCGAATGATGGTAATTTGCTGTATTGAGTTGTCAACTTTTTTTACTGTAAGAATTACCTCTGTACCTTTTTTACCTTTTATAAGTTTGATGGCATTGTGCAAACGCATTCCAACGATATCAACACTTTCTTCATCTTTCTGTGCCACTTTTAGAATAATATCTCCAACTTCAAGGTCTCCTTGTTTCCAAGCAGGTCCTCCAGAGACTAATTCAACAATTTTAGTGTAATCATTTTTTTCCTGTAATATAGCTCCAATACCTTCAATTTTACCAGAGATATTAATGTCAAATTGTTCTTTTATTCTTGGTGGAAAATAGGTTGTATGTGGGTCAAACTCTTCCACCATACAGTTGAGAAACGTAGAAAACCAGTCGGTATGATCTAATTCAGAAATCCTTTCGTAGAAATCATTGATGTTTTCCAAGGTTTTTTTACGTGCTTCAATCTCTAAGGTTTTAAAATCTTTTTTTATGTATTTTTCATCCTCTTTAGCTTTGTCTTCTTCAATTTCAATCAAGGGTTGAAGCCTGTTAAGGGTATTAAATTTCATTTGCTTTCTCCAAGAATCAATCAATTTATTTTTATTCTTTGCAAAATCAATTTCATCATAATTCATTTTAATCACTTCTATCTTCTCAAAGTCAAAAGGATTTGCTAAAATTTCTTTATAATAGGCTCTAGTTTCATCTAATCTCAACTGAAAACGATCCATCACATATGTGTAAAAGCTAAGATCTTCACGTTTTAACTGATCATCTATTATATATTTAAACTGAGAAAAATCTTCTAAATCACTTTTGATAAAATATCTTTTTACAGGATCCATTTCATCAATAAATTTTGTATAAACAGCTATTGAAAAATCGTCATTTAACTCTTTGGGTTGGTAGTGTCCGTTTTTTAAGATATAACGCAGTATACCAACAAGAACTTTGTCCTTTTTTGGGTCAGGATTTATTGTTGGTTCATAAGTAAAACCAAACAAAATTCCGATTAAGAGAATTAAAGTTACTGCAACTTGTATTTTCTTTTTAAGACTAAATATATGTTTTTTCAAATGATTGTATTTTATAGAGTGATCAAATTAGTTTATTATATTGCGCTACGACTAAGATACATCCAATTTTTGTAATGAAATGGGAAAACATTGAAAAGATGTACTTAATAAGTATCCTTAATTTATACCTCCATGCAAGTGTACGAAATACTCTATATATTTAATCTTTAGAAAATGTTAAATATTCAAACATCTATCGTATAAATTATAGTAAATTTGTTTTTTTAAACCTTTTTTATGGACAAAAGACCCTTGATACTTGTAACAAATGATGATGGTATAACAGCACCTGGAATTCGTAAATTAATCGAAGTAATGAAGGATATGGGAGATGTTGTAGTGGTTGCTCCAGACAATCCTCAAAGCGGAAAAGGGCATGCGATAACATTGGATGCGACCTTATATATAAATAAATTGACAAAGGAAAATTCAACAATTCAAGAATACACCTGTTCTGGTACACCAGCAGATTGTGTGAAAATTGGAATTAAGGAAGTCTTGAAAAGAAAACCAGATCTATGCGTTTCAGGGATCAACCATGGGTCCAACGCATCTATTAATGTGATTTATTCAGGTACCATGAGTGCAGCTGTAGAGGCTGGAATTGAAGGAATTCCTTCAATTGGTTTTTCATTATTAGACTATGATTTGGATGCGGATTTTGAAGGGTTAGAACCTTATGTTAAAAAAATAACACAAAATGTTTTGGATAATGGTTTGCCAGATGGAGTGGTTTTAAATGTGAATTTCCCTAAAAAATCAGACACACCGTTTAAAGGAATAAAAATAGCACGACAAGCAAGAGCTAATTGGAATGAGAAATTTGATAAACGCATCAATCCTATGGGGAAAGAGTATTATTGGTTGACAGGTGTTTTTGAGAATTTAGACGGAGGAGAGGACACAGATGAATTTGCTTTAGAAAATAATTATGTAACTATTGTACCTGTGCAATTTGATCTAACAGCTCATCATTTTATACAAACATTAAATACTTGGAAGTTGTAAAATGAGTACGCCAAAAGAAATAATTATTGGATTTTGTGTGGCAATATTAGCGACACTTGCTGGGAGTTATCTGTATATAGAGTTGTTTTCAAAATTTGATGTTGTGACTACATTTGAAATGATTCAAGATGGCGATTTACATGGACAAATTATTACCTTGGGGGCGATCGCTAATATTTTTGTGTTTTTTGTTTATCTGAAAAAAAACCAAGAAGCAAGGGCTAAAGGAGTTTTATTGGCTACCATTGTAATTGCATTGGTAACGCTTTTATCAAAATTTATATAACTATGAAGTATTATATTATTGCTGGTGAAGCATCAGGAGATTTACATGCATCTAATATGATGAAATCTTTAAAGAAACAAGATCGAGAAGCTGAATTTCGATTTTGGGGAGGTGATTTAATGGAAGAAGTTGGTGGTACTTTGGTAAAGCATTATAAGGAACTTTCGTTTATGGGCTTTATTGAAATTTTAATGAATCTTCCTACTATATTGGGAAATGTCAAATTTTGTAAAAAAGACATTGCCAGTTATCAGCCAGATGTTCTTATTTTTATCGATTATTCTGGTTTCAATTTAAGAATTGCAAAGTGGGCAAAAGAACAAGGTTTTAAAACCAATTATTATATATCTCCTCAAGTATGGGCAAGTAGAGCAAAACGTGTGGTTGATATCAAAAGGGATATTGACAATATGTATGTTATTCTGCCTTTTGAAAAGGAATTTTATAAAAAACACGATTTTGATGTGAATTTTGTAGGTCATCCCCTAATTGATGCGATTTCAAACAGGAAAGTTATGGATGAAGTTTGTTTCCGAAAGGAAAATAAGCTTAATAAAAAACCGATTATTGCCTTGTTGCCAGGAAGTAGAAAACAAGAGATTACAAAAATGTTATCTGTAATGCTTTCTTTGGTTGATGAATATAAAGAGTATCAATTTGTAATTGCCGGAGCTCCTAGTCAGGAATTTGAATTTTATAATACATTTATCTATACAAATAATGTCAGTTTTGTGGCTAATAAAACCTATGATCTATTATCTATAGCTAAAGTAGCCATAGTGGCATCTGGTACAGCAACTTTAGAAACGGCTTTGTTTAAAATTCCTCAGATAGTTTGTTATAAAAGCAGTAGTATTTCTTATCAAATAGCGAAAAAAATTATTACACTGAAATATATTTCTTTGGTCAATTTAATTATGGATAGAGAGGTGGTTAAAGAGTTGATTCAGAACGATTTTAATAAAATTAATTTAAAAATAGAATTGAATAAAATTTTAGAAGTCGATTTTCGAAACGAAATATTGAAGAACTATGCTGTTTTAGAGGAGAAACTTGGAGGTTCGGGAGCATCAGAAAAAGTGGCTTATTTACTTTATAATGCAAATAAGTGATTATTGTATTTCTTTGGGCTTTTTTGAGGCTTGATTAGTTGTTGCTTAATTATTCCTCAATTGGCTCATCTTCAATTACAGGATTGTCTTTGGCTTTTTTAAGCATTTGAAAGGCAAATTATTTTAGATAACCATGTAATTATGGGGGCTACGGTTTTCTTCGTCCTTGTTTAGTATCAGAGATTCTAAATTTTAAAGATTTCTTCAAAGAATGCAAAGTTGCAGATTAAACGATGTTAATGAAGCGGGGGATATTGTTTTTTAAGTAACTATGGAATAAACTTTCAATCTTTTTTCAATTATTATATATTTACAACCTAAATAAAACAATTATGACACATGCGAATTGGCAGCCTGTTAAACCTTCTATTCACTTAGGAGAAGAATATAAAGATATTACCTATAGGAAATCTGGAAATGTGGCAAGGATAGCGTTTAATAGACCAAATGTAAGAAATGCATTTCGTCCAAGGACTACTACAGAATTATATGATGCTTTTTATAATGCTCAAGAAGATAATGATATTGGTGTGATTTTGCTCTCAGCGGAGGGACCTTCTACAAAGGATGGAGTTTATTCATTTTGCTCAGGAGGAGATCAATCGGTTCGTGGGCATAAAGGTTATGTTGGTGATGATGGAGCACATCGTTTAAATATTCTTGAGGTACAACGTTTAATACGATTTATGCCCAAAGTTGTTATAGCAGTTGTTCCAGGTTGGGCAGTTGGTGGTGGACATAGTTTACATGTGATTTGTGATTTGACTTTAGCGAGTAAGGAACATGCTATTTTTAAACAAACCGATGCGGATGTAACTAGCTTTGACGGTGGTTATGGTTCTGCGTATTTGGCAAAAATGGTAGGGCAAAAGAAAGCCAGAGAAATATTTTTTCTAGGGAGAAATTATTCTGCACAAGATGCTTTTGAAATGGGTATGGTAAACGCTGTGATACCACATGAAGAGTTAGAAGATACTGCCTATGAGTGGGCTCAAGAAATTTTAGAGAAATCTCCAATGTCAATAAAAATGCTAAAATTCGCAATGAATTTAACTGATGATGGAATGGTTGGTCAACAGATTTTTGCTGGTGAAGCAACTCGTTTAGCGTATATGACAGAGGAAGCTAAAGAAGGGAGAAATGCCTTTTTAGAAAAAAGAAAACCTAATTTTGATAAAAAATACATTGTTTAAAGATCTGTATTTATCAATAATTTAAGAAAATAAAAATAATGAAACCACAAATAGTTACCTTTTTAATTAAATGTTTTGATCAAAAGGGAATCATTGCCAGATTGACACATTTTTTCTATCAAGAGGGGTTTAATATTGTAAGTTCACAGCAATATTCGAATGAAGAAGAACAGCGTTTTTTTATGAGATTACGTGTAGCGTCTGATGTTTCCGTAATTTTGAGTAAAGAGCAGCTAGAAGAACGGTTTGCTAGATTGGCTGATTTGTATAATATTACTTGGAGTGTTGATTATGGTCGTAAAAAGCAAAAAATCGCAATTATGGTGTCACATACAAGTCATAATATTTACGATTTATTGCACCGCCATAAGGAAGGTAAACTCTTTTGTGATGTTAAAATTGTGGTGAGTAATCATGAAAAATTACGTCCAGTTGCTGAGATGTTCGGGATTCCGTTTCATCATTTACCTGTCTCGAAGGAAACAAGAAAAGCACAAGAAACCGATTTGATTGAGCTATTTGATAGTAATGATATTGATTTGATTGTGATGGCGAGATATATGCAAATATTAACCAATGATTTTATCAATCATTACCCAAGTAAAATTATAAATATTCATCATTCATTTTTACCGGCATTTCAAGGCGCAAATCCTTATAGAAGAGCATACGAACGAGGTGTTAAATTGATTGGAGCTACGGCTCATTATGCAACAGAGGAATTGGATGAAGGGCCGATTATCGAGCAGGGTGTAGAGCGTGTTACTCATGAGAGTTCAGCTATTTCTCTAAAGAAAATAGGCGCTGATATTGAAACAATGGTATTGGCAAGAGCTGTAAGCTGTCATTTAAATAATCAAATTATAGTCGATGGAAATAAGGCAATTGTTTTTCCAATGACCGGAGAATAAAAAGAAACAAAAAACGATGAAGATTATTTGTATTGGTAGAAATTACAAGAAGCATATTGAAGAATTAGAAAATGAAAGACCTACAGAACCCGTGTTTTTCTTAAAACCTGATTCGGCAATTTTACCGAAAAAAACGCCTTTTTTTAGACCTGACTTTAGCAGTGAGATACATTATGAGGTAGAAATTTTGGTAAAGATTAATAAAGTAGGAAAGCATATAGATGCAAGATTCGCTCATAAATACTATGATGAGTTAGGTTTAGGAATTGATTTTACTGCTAGAGATGTTCAAAGAATATGTAAGGAAAAAGGCTTGCCTTGGGAAAAATCAAAAGCTTTTGACGGTAGTGCTGTACTAGGTGAATTTGTGCCAAAAGAAACTTTAGGAAATTTACAAGACCTTTCTTTTTCTATGAAAAAAAACGATCAACTTGTTCAAGAGGGAAATTCAAACTCTATGTTGTGGAAGATTGACGAACTTATTGAATATGTGTCACAATTTCTTACTTTAAAAAAAGGAGATGTCCTTTTTACAGGAACACCTTCTGGAGTTGGAGTAGTTGCTGAAAATGATATTCTTATTGGTGAGCTCAATGGAAATAAAAATTTTGAAATAAAAATAAAATAAGAGTTACAATACTTAGTTAGACGGTTTCGTTTCTTAAAGATGTGCCCAGAATTTTTGAATTGTAATAGAGGAATTTCACAAAACCATTTTTCATGCCATTTTGACATTCAAATGACGCATTAAATTCGTTTCTTTTTCATGAATATTTCATACAAAAATAAAACCGTATCGGAGCTATGTTTCTGTTTTTGTTGCTTGTCTGAATAAAAATTTAAGACCGTTGCAAGGTACATGACAAAAACAAAGACCCAAACTTAGGATGTATATCATTGTTTGTTAGCTTGTTAAGGCGTGTATTTAAGTTATGAAACTACAAATAACACCTGCTTTTTCAGATAGCATTTGTGATTTACGTACAAGAAAGATAAAAGCTACATTTTTTAGTCAAATAAATATTCTTATCGATTGGGATCGCATTTCAAAAATAACAGACAAGGACTATTCCAGGGGTAAAAGTGCCGTTGGTAAGCCTTCCTATGATGGTTTGTTTCTTTTTAAAATGTGTCTTTTGCAGAGTTGGTATGGTTTAAGCGATTACGAAGTAGAAGATAGACTTAACGATAGTTTATC
>NZ_JBAHZZ010000071.1:0-44855 GCF_037132785.1 Flavicella sp.
TTTTGACTTGGTCAATGACGAATAATTTGTGCTCAAAAGTGTGTTTTTGATACTTGATTTTTGAACAGACTTGATTGTGTGTTTTCAGAAGTGACTAATTTAATTGTTTAAATTTTAGTCAACCTATTTCAGGAAAGTACATACTTGTTTTGTGTTTTCGAAGGTTCGCATATGAATATAATTCAATAATTTTTCGGTTTTCACCCCGTTGTGCATTTACAATTCTTAGTAAATATTACAATAAGTAACGAACGTCTTCTCAAACACGTTGTTGGTCGAACAAATTTCATTTCATTTAGTTTTATTATGAAATTTGAGTTAATTTTTTTTTTTATCTTGCTGTAGTTTTTCAGTATATAAACGTTATTAATTTAGTCCTTTAAATTTCCATAAATCAAAAGTTTATAAATATTGATTTATGGAAATTTAAAGGACTAGATAAACTTTATATAAGAACGGCTAATTATACTGCTTGTAAAAGCATATTTAGCCAAAATAAAAAGGCAAGAAGGATTTACTTGCATTAAATGTGGACATATCAAAGGTTGTGAAAAGTCAGGATATAGACACCATTGTTATGGTTGTCAACACGTAGAAAGTAAATCAAAATAAAATAAACAGGCGCTAAGCATGTAGCTCAAAAACTTTAATTAATATTTTGTTTTACTATGAAAACCAAAAGGAGAATAACAAAATTGATTTTATCAAGCCGAAGCTTGATGATTTATTTGTTTATAGTAACTTTTACGTTGTTTTATGCTTGTAAAAGTGATAATGACGAGCAAACTAAAAGACCGAATATTTTATTTATAATGAGTGATGATCATGCTTATCAGGCTATTAGTGCCTATGGACATGGTTTAAACAATACTCCAAATATTGATAGAATAGCCAATGAAGGAGCTGTTTTTAATAGGGGTTTTGTTACAAATTCTATTTGTGCACCTAGTAGAGCGGTAATGTTAACAGGTAAGCACAGTCATATTAATGGAAAGGTAGATAATATTAGACCTTATAATTGGGATCAAGAAAATTTCGCAAAAGCTTTGCGGAAATCGGGTTATCAAACTGCATTGGTTGGTAAAATTCATTTAGATGGTTTGCCTCAAGGTTTTGATTATTCTAATGTGCTTCCAGGTCAAGGGCATTACTACTATCCTGATTTTATTGAGAATGGAGTTGAAAAAACATATCCAGGTTATGTTACTCAAATAACCACTGATATTGCTTTAGATTGGTTGGAAAACAAAAGAGAAAAAGACAAACCATTTTTATTGTTATATCATCAAAAAGCACCACATAGAACATGGATGCCAGAAGAAAAATATTTTCACCTGTTTGACGATATAAATTTTGAACCACCATTGAGTTTCTTTGATGATTTTAAAGGAAGACCAGCGGCTTCTAAACATGAAATGGGAATCTATAAAGACATGGATTTGGTGTATGATTTAAAAATGTTGGACAAAGAAGGTGACATCAAAACGAGATATAGAGATGCTTTTGAAACCAAGCAATACTCGAGAATGGATTCCGCTCAAAAAGCTGTATGGGATGCATACTACGATCCTATTATAGCGGACTTTAAATCTAAGAACCTACAAGGAAAAGAACTTGCTCTCTGGAAATATAATAGGTATATGAAGGATTATTTACGTACTGTACAATCTGTAGATGATGGAGTAGGTGAAGTTTTAGATTATTTAAAGGAAAATGGATTAGAAGAGAACACGATCGTTGTGTATACTTCTGATCAAGGGTTTTATTTAGGAGAACATGGTTGGTTTGATAAACGATTTATGTATGAAGAATCTTTTAGAACACCATTATTAGTAAAATATCCCAAAGAAATTAAAGCAGGTACAGTCATAAATAATTTAGTCCAAAATTTAGATTTTGCACCAACATTTTTAGATTATGCGGGTATTGATATACCTAAACAAATACAAGGAAAGTCTTTTCGAGAATTAGTAAGTGGTGAAACGAGTGAATGGAGAGATGCTATTTATTATAGCTATTACGAATTCCCTGGAGAGCACCACGTAAAACGTCATTACGGGGTAAGAACAGATCGATATAAACTAATTCATTTTTATTATGATATTGATACCTGGGAATTATATGACTTAGATAAGGACCCTTCTGAATTGATGAATGTTTATAAGGATGCTTCCTACTCAAAAGTAAGAAAACATATGCATGAACAATTGAAGATTATTAGGAATAAATATGGTGATAGTGACAAATTGAATAAAAAACATTTAAAGCGTTTTTTAGACGAAAAGGGAATTAATAAATAACACACAATTAAGAAATGAAAAAAAGTTTCTAATTTTCACAGGAGAAAATCAATTATTTGGAAGAACCTGAAACATATTTTAGCACAAGATTGCAATGGTTTAATGAAACCAAATATACTGTGTTTATTAGTTTAGGCTTGTGTAGTTAGCTAGGAGGTATATACAAATTCAATTAAATAAAAAAGATCAAAAAGATGTTTAATAAAAATAAATTTTTACCCTTTAATAGTTTATGTGCGTTTATCTTATTAATTACTTTAGTTGGGTGTCAAAATGTAAAGAAAAATAAACAACAAAAACCCAATATTTTATTTCTATTTACCGATGATCAGCGAGCGGGTGCTATTGGAGCGTTGAATGTCTACGATGTTAAAACGCCCAATATGGACAAATTGGTTGATAATGGAACAACATTTACAAATGCTTATATATTAGGAGCAACAACAGCAGCAGTATGTTCACCAAGTAGAGCAATGCTTATGACAGGAAGGCATTATTTCAATATAGAGCCTAATGTGTATGCACAATTTGCTTTTCCTCTGGAAGAACGAGGAAAGAGTGATTTGTTAACCTTTCCTGAGTATTTTAGAGCGAATGGATATACGACGTTTGCAACAGGAAAACAACACAATGGTAAAGATTGGGTGGAACGTGGATTTAAACACGTGAAATCTGCATTCTTAGGAGGAATGACAACACATTTTGGAACTAAAGTTAAAGATTATTCTGCAGAAACTGGCTGGTCCAAACCGTATCAACAAAAAGAAAAATTTAGTAGTGAAGTGTTTGCAGATGCAGCTATAGGTTTTTTAGAATCCTATAAAGGTGAAAATCCGTTTTTAATGTATGTTGCTTTTACAGCACCGCACGATCCAAGAACAGCACCTCAGGAATTTCATGATCAATACCCAGTAAATGAAATAGAATTACCTAAAAACTTTATGCCAGAACATCCTTTTAATATTGCTGATGATAGAATTAGAGATGAAGTTTTAGCTCCTTTTCCAAGGACAGAAGCTATCATTAAAAAAGAAATTTCAGATTATTATGCAATGATAACAGCTACCGATGCTCAAATTGGTCGTGTTTTAAAGGCTCTGAAAGATTCTGGTCAAGAGAAAAATACGATAATTGTGTTAGCAGGAGATAATGGATTAGCAGTTGGGCAACATGGATTATTAGGGAAACAAAATGTTTATGAGCATAGTGTTGGTATACCCTTGGTAATATGTGGTCCGGATGTTCCAAAAAACGTAAAAACAGAAGCTTTAGCTTATTTGCATGATGTGTTTCCTACACTTTGTGGTTTAACAGGTTTAGAGATACCAAAATCTGTACAAACTATAGATTTAACCCCCGTAATTAAAGGAGAAAAACAAGAGGTAAGAAATAGTATGATGTATGCGTATAATTCTTGGCCTGGAGATATGTTAGTTAAAAGAAGAAAGCACAATCCAGGAGGTGGACACAGGGCTGTTAGAAAAGGAGATTATAAATTAATAATAAGTGCTAAACACGATGTGTTTACTTACCAATTGTTTGACGTAAAAAAGGATCCTTGGGAATTAATCAATTTAATTGATGATGAAGATTATGCAGACCTTAAAGAGGATTTAAAGATTGAATTAAAAAAATTGATCAAACAGGCTGGAGATACTGCAGATTTAGATAAAAAAGAATTTGGATTGTTTGATGATCTTGAGGCTTTCAGATTTAATTAAAATTTTTATAGAATGAAGTGTTTTAGAAGTTTTTGTTTTTTGATTTTCATAGCTGTAACAAATACAATTTTAGCTCAAGAAAAAGAATTGTCTTGGGACGAGCTTGCTAGTCAGTATGAGTGTCCAGAATGGTTTAGAGACGCTAAGTTTGGTGTTTGGTTTCATTGGGGGCCGCAGGCTGTTCCTGAACAAGGTGGAGGTTGGTATGCACGTCATATGTATATGCAAGATGTAGGTCG
This sequence comes from Flavicella sp., assembly GCF_037132785.1. Lineage (GTDB taxonomy): Bacteria > Bacteroidota > Bacteroidia > Flavobacteriales > Flavobacteriaceae > Flavicella. The sequence goes on from NZ_JBAHZZ010000071.1 coordinate 4,261, forward strand.
TCAAAAATTCGGTAAAATGGCAAATGCTTACCATTTACAAACGTATGGACACCCATCAGAATTTGGTTTTAAAGATGTTATTAATTCTTGGAAAGTAGAAAATTTTGACGCAGAAGCTTTGGTTCGATTTTCAAAGAAAAACGGAGCAAAGTATATTGTGGCATTAGCAAATCATCACGATCATTTTGATTTATTTGATTCTTCTTATCACCCTTGGAACTCAGTAAATATAGGTCCTAAAATAGATATTATAGGAGCGTTTTCTAAAGCCGCAAGAAACGAAAATTTAAAATTTGGTGTTACCTCTCATGATAATCGTCATTTAAGTTGGTGGAAACCTGCTTTTGGAGCTGATAAAGAAGGAAAGTATAAAGGAGTTCCTTATGATGGACATTTAACTAAAGAAGACGGTAAAGGTAAATGGTGGGAAGGTTTAGATCCTGCGGATTTGTATGGTCCAATTCCTGAAAAAAGAACGCCTGAAATTGTAGAAAAGATTAAAGAAAATTGGGAATTACGTCATTTAGAATTGGTAAATAAATACAAACCAGATATTTTATATTACGACGGTTTTAATTTTGCTTACGGAGAGCATGGAAAAGCTGTAAGCGCGAGAATGTATAATAACAGTTTAAAAGAAAACGGTAAAATTGAAGCTGTAATGTTGCTAAAAGCTCCTGTAGAAGGTACTGTTACCGAAGTTGAAAGTGGTGGTAGTAATACCCTTAGAGCGAAACCTTGGCAGTCAGAAATAACCTTTACAGATTGGTTTTATAAAAAAGATAAACATCTAACGCATAATGCAAGAACCATTTTAGAAATGTTGATTGAAGCGGTTAGTAAAAATGGAAATTTATTATTGAACATAGAATTAAAACCAGACGGAAGTATTCCAGGTGAGTTAGAGGTTATCATTAATAACGTAGGTGATTGGTTAAAAATAAACGGAGAGGCTATTTATAAAACTAGGCCATGGAAAGTTTATGGAGATGGTAAAAGTGTTCGTGGAGAAGTCGAAACGGGTATAATTGGTGAAATTAGAAATGCGGGTAATGATATCGCTAGAAAAACCAAAAAAGGAGAACACTACAATCAACGCACTACAGCTTCACCGTTATTTTCAGCAGATGAAGTTAGATTTACTACCAAAGGAGATGATTTTTACATTATTGTAATGAATCCAACAGAAGGCGAATTCACTATTCCTTCATTTGGGAAATCAAGTGATGTAAACCCAGGTAAATTGAAAGCTTTAACTCAGTTATATGATGGTAGAAAAATAAAATTCAAACAATCCAAAGAGAAGTTAATTATTAATATGCCTGAAGTAAATGGGAGGAGTTATCCAGTGGTACTTAAAGCAAATTTTATTAATTGAAAATATTTAATATATGAAGAAAATTGTTTTTGTTGTAGGAGTTGTTTTCATGATGATATTATCTGTCAATGCTCAAAATGAAGCGAAGGTGTATTATGTTGAGCTGATTGATGGAAAAAAAATTGAGTCAAACCCGATAAAACAAATAGAAGGGAAATCAACAAAAGAAGGAATATTAGTACGATTATATCCTGATATTACTTTTCAAACCATTGAAGGCGTTGGTGGAGCTTTTAACGAAATAGGTGGCGAAGCGCTAATGTCGTTGGATAAAGAACAGCAAAATGAAATAATGAAAAATCTATTTGGTAAAAATACCGCAAATTTTTCATTATGTAGAACAGCTATTGGAGCAAGTGATTTTGGAATAGATGCTTATAGCTATAGTGAAGTTTCTGATGATTTTAAAATGAAGAACTTTTCTGTGCAAAGGGAAGAAAAAAGTGTAATACCATACATACAACTCGCATATAAATACAACCCAGAAATGTCTTTGTTTGCATCACCTTGGAGTCCTCCAGGCTGGATGAAAGAATCGGGACTTATGGATAAGGGAGCTAGTAATCCGTCTAAAAATGTTTTAAAAGATGATTCTGAAATTTATAATGCTTATGCCTTGTATTTTTCTAAATATGTGGAAGCTTATGCAAAAGAAGGAATAGATGTAAATAGAATTGTGATACAAAATGAACAGGACCTATCTACCAAATATCCTTCGTGTAATATGCCTCCAGAGCAAATGGGAAAATTTGTTATCAACTATTTACGTCCTCGATTCAAAAAAGAGAATACAACAACAGAAATTTGGGCAGGTTCTTTTCGAACGGCAAAGCGGCTTGATGGGTTAGAATTTGTTACAAATGAGAAATGGAGAGAGGCTGTTGATGGTGTTGGAATTCAATATATCAACTCAAGACAAATAGAGAATATGCAGGCTGTTTTTCCCGAAATTAAATTTTTACATACGGAAGGAAATTGTTTTGGCGGAGAAAACAGTGTCAATCAAGCATTCTCGCGCTTTGATGAAGTTGCTTCGTATATCAATCACGGAGTCCCTAACTTCTGTTATTGGAATATGATTTTGAATGAAACAGGAACAAGTGGCTGGGGATGGAAACAAAACTGTCTGATTAATATTGATCGAGAGAACAAAACCGTCACCTACAACCCTGATTATGCTGCTATGTCTCTTTTTGGGAGATTCATGCAGGCTGGAATGAAAAGAATTGCGTCTGCTTCGTGGTACAACGGAACCATAACCTTAGCAGATGACAAGAACGTATATTTATTCATCAAGAATGATTCTGAAAGTGTTAAAACATTCGATATTTGGTTGAAAGATAATCATATTAAAGCAGTTGATATACCCGCACAAACTCTTTCGGTCGTAGTAGTAAATTACAATTAGAATAAAACAAAATATTGATAAGTAACTTAGCAAAAAAAAGGAAAATACATGATAAGCTTTAAAATGAAATTCTCTAAATTATCCATTCTGATTTTATCGGCTATATTGTCTATGAATATCAATGCCCAACAAAAGAGTTTACCTTATCAAAATCATAAATTATCGATAGATAAAAGAGTAAATGATTTGGTGTCGAGAATGACTTTGGATGAAAAAGTAGGACAGATGATGAATGACGCACCTTCAATTCCTCGGTTGAATATTCCAGCACATGAGTATTGGAATGAATGTTTACATGGAGTTGCTCGTGCAGGTAAAGCAACTGTTTTTCCTCAGGCTATTGGTTTGGCAGCTACTTGGGATACCGATTTGATTTATCGCTCAGCAGTGGTTATTTCCGATGAAGCGAGAGCGAAACATCACGAAGCTTTACGTAATAATTCTTTTGAGAGGTATGAGGGACTTACTTATTGGACTCCAAATGTAAATATTTTTCGTGATCCTCGTTGGGGACGTGGACAGGAAACCTATGGAGAAGATCCTTATTTGACAGCTCGGATGGGTGTTAATTTTGTTAAAGGGATGCAGGGTAACGATCCAAAATATTTAAAATTAGTTGCAACACCAAAGCACTTTGCTGTTCATAGTGGTCCAGAACCAGAAAGACATTTTTTTGATGCCACGACTACTAAACGAGATTTGTATGACACCTACCTGCCTGCATTTGAAGCCTGTGTTGTAGAAGGTAAAGCCTATTCTGTGATGGCGGCTTATAATAGATATATGGGGAAACCTTGTTGTGCCAGTCATGAATTATTAGATGATATTTTGCGTAACGATTGGGGATTTGAAGGATATGTGGTTTCAGATTGTAATGCGATTAGAGATATTCATGATTATCATAATTATGTAGATTCTAAAGAAGAAGCTGCCGCAGTGGCTGTTAAGGCAGGGTGCGATTTAAATTGTGGTTCACGGTATACATATTTGATAAATGCTGTTGCTATCGGAGATATTACCGAAAATGAAATTGATGTGTCTTTAAAAAGAATTTTCAAAGCACGTTTTAAGTTAGGGATGTTCGATCCTTCTGATATTGTGCCTTATGCAAGTATTCCTATGAGTGTGGTTAGTTCAAAGAAACACAGAGATTTAGCATTAGAGACTGCTCAAAAATCTATTGTTTTGCTAAAAAACAAAAACAATATTCTACCTCTTAAAAAAGATATAAAGTCTATTGCTGTTATTGGACCAAATGCAAATGAATTGGGTGTGCTTTTAGGAAACTATAACGGTTTTCCTTCTCGGTATTTTACCCCTTTAGTAGGGATCAATAATAAGGTTTCAAAAAATACAGAGCTGTATTATGAAGCAGGTTGTGAGTTGATTTCTGAAGAACCAGCAATGTCATTAATTCCTGCAAAATTTTTGAGCTTTGGAAATAAAAAAGGATTACAAGCAACATACTATAATAATCTAGATTTATCAGGAAAACCCATTGTTACAAGAGTTGAAGAAGTAATAAATTCTAATTGGAATGCAAATCCTGTTAAAGGATTAGATGAAGCTAAATTTTCAGTAGAATATACCGGAGAAATAAAAGTAGATGTTTCAGGAGAGTATGCCTTAGGTCTTCATAGTGTTAATGGTTATAAATTAATTATTGATAATAAAGTATTAATTGACAATAAGGATAAACCTAAGCGAAGTGTTTTAAAGGAAACAGTATTCCTGAAGAAAGGGAAATCATATCAAGTTTTAATTCAACACTTTCATAAAGGTTATCCTGCGAAACTAAAATTTTTATGGTCTTCACCTGATAAAACATCTTTTGAAAAGGCAATTGCATTGGCTAAAAAATCTGAAGTTGTAATTTTTGTTGGAGGTATATCTCCAGGAGTAGAAGGAGAGCAGATGCCTGTTAATTCTGTTGGGTTTAATGGTGGTGATAAAACAAATATTGAATTGCCACAGATTCAAAAAGAATTAATTAAAGCACTACACGCTACAGGTACTCCAGTTGTTTTAGTTTTGTTAAACGGAAGTGCTCTAGCTGTTAATTGGGAAAATGAAAATCTTCCAGCGATTATTGAAGCATGGTACCCCGGAGAGCTCGGTGGTAATGCTATTGCGGATGTATTGTTTGGTGATTATAACCCTTCTGGGAAATTGCCAGTTACATTTTACAAATCAGTAAAAGAATTATCTCCTTTTGTTAATTATAGTATGAAAGGTAGAACTTATAGATACTTTGAAGGAGAAGCATTGTACCCTTTTGGATATGGTCTAAGCTATACTAAATTTAGCTACGGAAAGTTAAAATTATCGAAGGTGAAAATGGAGTCAACAGATTCTTGTAGGATATCAGTAGAAGTAACCAATACAGGGGGATATGTTGGAGATGAAGTGGTGCAATTGTATATAGAAGATATTGAAAGTTCGGTAATTAGACCTCTAAAAAGTCTAAGAGGAATAAAAAGAATTACTTTAAAACCTAATGAATCACAAGTTGTACATTTTGAGATATCTCCAAAAGATCTATCGTTTTTTAATATTGAACAGCATAAAAAAGTAGTAGAACCAGGAGTTTTTGAAATTGGAATTGGTTCTGCTTCAGATGATTACAAAACAATCGAGCTAGAAATAACAAATTAAAGAAATAACAATGATCATTGTCAAACCCATTATTAAAATACAATATTCATGCTTCTTATTACTTCTATTTTTAAGTGTGTTCAGTTGTAAAAATAAGACAGAAGAAAAAAGTAAAGAAAGCAGTCCGAAAAGGCCTAATATTCTGTATATAATGCCCGATGATCATACATCACAGGCTTGGGGTTTTTATGATTTAAAAAAGTTCTAAATGAGATGCGAAATGCTTATAATGATTAAAATTATCAAGATATAATTAACAAATCAAAGCTGAAACCTTAAAGCAGCTCGAACTATTAGGAGATACAGGTTTAGAGAATAATGTAGGATTACAAATTATTGAAGATTATAGAAATAGTTAAATAGGAGACTAATAATAGATGATGCATATGAAGTTATTTATGAATGATACAAAAAGAATATCGATGTTAAACTTAAGTCTGTTTATTACCATTTTAGGTTTGGTCTCATGTGAAGAAAAAGTCGATTTGACTATAGAAAAACCGAATGTAATATTAATTATTACAGATGATCAAGGTTTTGGAGATATTGGGTATTATGGAAACCCAAATATAAAAACTCCTGTTTTAGATAGTCTTGCACGTAAAAGTGTTCGGTTTGATGAGTTTTTGGTTTCTCCAGTCTGTGCTCCTACAAGAGCCTCAATAATGACAGGCAAACATGCTATGAGTGTTGGAGTTCATGATACATATAGAGGAGGAGCTACCATGGCTGGTTCTGAAATAACGATAGCAGAATTACTTCAAAAATCGAATTATAAAACAGGCATGATTGGTAAGTGGCATTTAGGAGACAATTATCCTATGCGACCTCAAGACCAGGGTTTTGATTATACATTAAACCATTTGTCTGGTGGTATTGGTCAATACGGTGATTGGCCTAATACCTTAAAAAAAGATAGTAGTTATTTTAATCCTGTTTTATGGAAAAATGGTAAACAATATCAAAGTAAAGGCTATTGTACAGATGTTTTTACAGAAGCTGCTATAGAATTTGTTGAAGAAAACAAAAAAGATCCATTCTTTTTGTACTTGTCATTTAATGCGCCACATGCACCTTTGCAATTGCCAAAGGAATATTATGATATGTATAAAGATATAGATCCCGATGCTGGGTTTGATAAAGATGGAAGACCATTTCCGAATGTAACTCCGCATAGTAAAGAGAATGCAAGAAAGGTATATGGGATGATTTCAAATATAGATGATAATCTCGGTTTGCTTTTTCAAAAATTAAAAGAGCTTAAATTAGATGAAAATACCTTAGTCATTTTTATGACAGATAATGGCCCTCAACACCCTAGGTATGTTGGAGGAATGCGAGGAAAAAAGGGATCTGTTTTTCAAGGGGGAGTTAGGGTGCCTAGTTTTTGGTGCTTTCCAAAGAAATTTAAAAATCCTAGAGATATAATGAATCCTGCACATCATTACGACATTCTTCCAACTTTGGCAGAATTTTGTGGAGTCGAATTACCAAAATATTTAAATATAGAAGGGAGAAGTTTATTGCCATTATTAACAAACAAAACAAAAGAATTACCAGAAAAATTTATTCATAGATATTGGCATAGAAGTAGTCCTGTAAAATATAAAAATGTTTCGACTAGAAAAGGAAATTTAAAACTAGTAGGAAGAGGAAAAGACTCTATGGGTCAAGATCAATTCGAATTGTTTGATCTAAGCCAAGACCCGTATGAGCAAAATGATATTTCTGAAAAAAACAAACAAAAAACGCAAGATTTAAAAATAGAGATGGATTGTTGGTTAGACAAAATGATGGCAGAGGAACATATTATCAACTCACCTAGACCAATTATCGGAACCTCTTTTGAAAACCCTGTAATGTTAAATCAAAATGATGGCTTGTTTGTAAAAGATGAGCATCTAAAAAAAGAGTTGATTTATTGGGATGTTTTAGTAAGTAAAACAAAAACATATACGATAACTATACATTTGGATAGTCGTTTAAATACGGATGGAAAATTAGAATTAATTCTAGGAAATCAAACCAAGGTGTTAAATTTTAAAGGAAATAATCAGACATATTTAAGCATAAAAGATATTGAAATTCAAGAAGGGAAATTAACTATAATGCCTAAGATATTTATTAATAGAAACAATAAAATGCAGTATAAATATCCTTTTTATATTGAAATAGAAGGATAAAATAATATGTTTACGCAAAATTTAAATAAAGAAATGGATAAATTTAAAATTAAGAATTATCTGCAAATTTTTTGTTTTTTAGCTCTTCAAGGAGTTTATGGACAAGAAAGAATGCAATTGTTTTATCAATCACCAGCAGAAAAATGGACAGAAGCATTACCTATTGGTAACGGAAGTTTGGGAGCAATGGTTTATGGTACAGTTTCACAAGAGCATATTCAATTTAACGAAGAAACGCTTTGGAGAGGGAAACCACATGATTACGCACATAAAGGAGCGAGTAAATACCTTGCTGAAATAAGACAATTACTAGCAGATGGAAAACAAATAGAAGCTCAAGAATTAGCTAATAAAGAGTTTATGAGCGATCCATTAAGACAAATACACTATCAGCCTTTTGGAGATTTGTATATGCATTTTAATGGGCATGAAAATTATACAAACTATTCTAGATCTTTAGATTTAGAAAAGGCTATTAGTACAGTAGCTTATAACGTGGATGAGGTTGCTTTTAAGAGAGAGGTTTTTTCAAGTTATCCAGATCAGGTTATAGCTATTAATATTACTGCTAGTCAATTAAAAGCATTAAATTTTGAGGTTTGGTTGGATGCTATTCATGAACAGAAACAAGTTAAATCGGATAAAAACTCGCAAACCTTAGAAGTAAAAGTAAAGGATGGAGTGTTAAAAGGTATTTCTACCATAAAAGTAAAAACAGATGGTATTGTTAGTACTGAAAATGGAAAGCTAAAAATCATTAATGCCTCTACTGCAACTATCTATTTAGCTGCAGCAACGAATTATATAGATTTTAAAGATGTTTCTGGGCAACCTTCTCAAATTGTAACTACGACTTTAAAAAAAGTTAAAAACAAAAAATATAAAAATTTAAAAAAGAAACACGTTAAAGATTATCAATCTTTATATAATAGGTTTCAAATAGATTTTACAGATAACGGAAAATCTGCATTAGCAACGAGCGAAAGAATTTTTGAATTTTGGAAAAAGGCAGACGATCCACAATTAATAGCCTTGTATGTTCAGTACGCACGTTATTTAATGATTTCTAGTAGCAGGCCAGGAACAAAACCACCGACATTACAAGGTCTTTGGAATGATAAAATTAAACCACCATGGTTTAGTAGTTATACGACTAATATCAATTTAGAAATGAATTACTGGGCTGTAGAGGTTGCGAACCTAAGTGAATTGCACGAACCTTTATTTGATTTTATTAAAGATGTTTCGCAAACAGGTAAAATTGTAGCGAAAGAACATTATGATGCAAACGGTTGGGTGGTACATCACAACGTTGATATATGGAGAGGTGCTGCTCCAGTAAATAATGCCAATCATGGAATATGGCTTTCGGGTGGCGCATGGCTTTCTTCTCATATATGGGAACATTATTTATTTACAAAAGATGAAAAATTTTTAAAAGACAATTATTCTTTAATAAAGAATGCTGCGCTGTTTTATACAGAATTTCTTATGGAAGATCCTAAAACGGGTTATTTAATTAGTACGCCTTCTAATTCTCCAGAAATAGGAGGAATGGTTGCCGGACCTACAATGGATCATCAAATAATTAGAGCTTTATTTAAAAGTGTTGTTGAAGCTTCAGAAATTTTAGAGTTAGATAAAGAGTTCTCTGAAAAACTTCAAAAGATGATTCCTAGAATAGCTCCAAATAAAATTGGACAATTTGGGCAATTACAAGAATGGCTAGAAGATAAAGATAATCCAGAATCACATCACAGACATGTTTCTCATCTGTGGAGTGTATATCCAGGAAGTGAAATTAATTATGTGGAGACACCAGAGCTTATGAAAGCAGCCAAACAATCCTTGGAATATCGTGGGGATAATGGTACGGGATGGAGTTTGGCTTGGAAAGTGAATTTCTGGGCGCGTTTTAAAAATGGTAACAGAGCCTATAAGTTATTAGGTAATTTATTAAGTCCTGCAGAGATTCCAGATCGAAAAAATAAAGGAGGCTCTTACCCTAACTTATTCGATGCACATCCACCTTTTCAAATTGATGGAAATTTTGGCGCCGCAGCAGGAATTATAGAAATGTTAATTCAAAGTCATTTGGAGACTATAGAGTTATTACCTGCGTTACCAGATGCTTTGCCTAACGGAAGTGTTTCTGGTGTTTGCGCAAGAGGAGGATTTGAATTAAGTTTTAAATGGAAAAATTCAGCTTTACAAGAAGTTGAAGTTGTATCTAAAAAGGGAGGGATATGTAAATTAACGTATAATAATATAGATATAGTATTTGATACAAAGAGTGGTAAAAAATACAATTTTGATGCCAAGCTTCAAGCAAAATAAATTAAAACATATGAAATTTAATAATTTTTTTTTAATCAATTCAATAATTGCTTTTTTGTGTTGTACTATGTGTTTAGTAGCGCAAAAAAATTCGAGCCCTAATATTATTATCTTTTTTACTGACGATCAAGGTTATCAAGATGTTGGAGTTTTTGGCTCTCCACTAATTCAGACTCCAAATTTGGATCAAATGGCTGAAAATGGAATAAAATTTACAGATTTTTATTCTGCGTCATCAGTATGTTCACCATCAAGAGCTGCGTTATTAACGGGGTCATACCCTCCACGAGTAGGTGTGCCTAAAGTGTTGTGGCCTAATTCGCCAGGAGGTTTGTCTAATGAAGAATTGACTATTGCTGATATGTTGAAAACGAAAAATTATGCTACAGCCTGCATAGGAAAGTGGCATTTAGGGGATCAACCTGAATATTTACCATCTGCTCAGGGTTTTGATGAGTATTATGGAATTCCTTTTAGTAATGATATGTCGGTAAATCCAAATTCTAAAGTTTCTGAAAATATTGTTTTTAGAGAAGGAATGACGATTGACAGTCTTCGTCAAAAAAAATGGAGAGGGAGAAAAGTTCCATTAATGAAACAAGATGAGGTGGTAGAATACCCAGTAGATCAAACGACACTAACAAAACGCTATACAGAAAGTGCCGTAGAATTTATTACCAATAATAAAGACAAAGCCTTCTTTTTATACTTGGCGCACTCTATGCCTCATATTCCACTTTATGCATCTCCAGAATTTAAAGGAAAAAGTAAGCGTGGTTTATATGGAGATGTTATTGAAGAGATAGATTGGAGTATGGGACAAATATTAAAAACATTAGAGTCTCTAGGCTTAGACGATAATACTCTTGTCATCTTTACTTCAGACAATGGTCCATGGAAATTAGATAATGGAGAAGGCGGGAGTGCTTTGCCTTTGAGAGGATACAAATTTGAAACATTAGAAGGAGGTATGCGAGTACCGATGATTGCTCAATGGAAAGGTGAGATTAAAGCAGGAAGTGTTACAAGTGAAGTAGCCTCTACAATAGATCTTTTACCTACCATAGCCTATTTAACTGGAGCAAAAGTTTCTGAAAAACCTATCGACGGTAAAAACATTTGGAAATTACTATCAGGGTCTAATAGAGCAAAATCACCACATAATAAAGATGGATTTTATTATTACAAAGAATCAACTCTTGAAGCGGTGAGAAAAGGCGATTGGAAATTAAGAATTATTAATGAAAAAATTGCTTTGTACAATCTTAAAAATGATATATCTGAAAGTACAAATGTAGCTGATCAATATCCTAAAAAAGTAAAGAAATTACGTAAGATGATGGACGAATTTGATGCAGATTTAAAAGAAAATCAACACTAATTTTAATTAAGAAAATTTACATGATGAATTTAAGTCACATAAAAGATATAGCAAAAGGTTTAACGGTGGTTTTGATAATTACAAGCACACTAGCCTTTGTAGAAAAAAAAGATCCACCGTATAAAAACGCTAAACTACCTGTAGATGAACGTGTAAACGATTTATTGGGAAGAATGACATTGGAAGAAAAATTCTGGCAAATGTTTATGATTCCAGGAGATTTAAGCATTGGAAAAGAGAAGCTTAAGCACGGTATTTTTGGTTTCCAAATATCTTCAAAAGGAAAGAATGATAATGCTGCAGAGCAAATTATGGATTATGGTTCTACCGGTAGTGCCAAACAGATGGCAGAACAAATAAACGAAATTCAACGCTATTTTTTAGAAGAATCTCGTTTAGGAATACCTATTATTCCATTTAATGAAGCACTACATGGCTTAGCTCGTGATGGAGCTACAGTATATCCTCAAGCAATTGCCTTAGCAGCTACTTGGGATACTGCTTTAGTGGGTAATGTAGCAAAAGCAATAACTAAAGAAACTAAAACTAGAGGTATCCGTCAAATTCTTTCTCCCGTATTAAATATAGCACGAGATGTTCGTTGGGGGCGTACAGAAGAAACCTATGGAGAAGATCCTTATTTAACAACACAGATGGCGGTTTCTTTTATAAGTGCTTTTGAAAAAGAAGGTATTATCACAACACCTAAACATTTTGTTGCCAATGTTGGTGCAGGAGGTAGAGATAGTTATCCTATAAGTTATAACGAACGTTTATTAGAAGAAATATATTTTCCAGCATTTAAAGCTGTGTTTCAAAAAGCGGGAGCAAGATCTGTAATGACATCTTATAATTCTGTTGATGGTACACCTTGTACTTCTAACGAATGGTTATTACGTACAAAATTAAAAGAAGAATGGGGTTTTGATGGTTTTGTAATATCTGATGCTGGAGCAACAGGAGGTGCAAATGTATTGCATTTTACGGCGAAAGATTATGCGGAAGCAACGGAAGATGCTGTAGAAGCTGGTTTAGATGTAATGTTTCAAACCAATTATAATCACAAACCATTGTTTTGGAAAGCTTACGAAGATGGAATGGTAGATATTAAAGCCATCGATGATGCTGTAAGAAGAATATTAAAAGCAAAATTCGAATTGGGTTTATTCGAAGATCCATATGTAGATGCAGAGGAAGCTGCTTTGTGGAATGGTCATAAAGATCACAGAGAATTGGCGAGAATTGCAGCTTCTAAATCGATGGTTCTATTAAAAAACGAAAATAAGGTTTTGCCATTAAGTATATCAAAAAAAATAGCACTTATCGGTTATGATGCAAAAGCAGGACGACTAGGAGGCTACAGTGGTCCAGGAAACGATATTGTTTCTATGTATGACGGTATTATTAATAAAATAGGAAAAGAGAACGTGAACTATGCTTCGGGTGTTTCGTTTAAAGAAGAAACGCATAAAGTTATTAGTTCCGAATATTTATCTACTAGCAATAATGGTACAGTTGAAAAAGGTTTAAAGGCTGATTATTATGACAATATTACTCTTAGTGGAGAACCAAAAGTAGAACGTATTGACAAGAAAATTCAATTTGGTTGGACACTTTTTTCTCCTCATGAGGATTTACCATACGATTGGTTTTCTGTTAGATGGACAGGCAAGTTAAAAGCGCCAAAATCTGGAATGTTTAATATAGGAATAGAAGGTAACGATGGATATAGATTGTATTTGGATGGTACATTGATTATTGATAATTGGAAAAAACAATCTTATAATACATTATTAAAACCATTTGTATTTAAAGAAGGAAAATCATATGATATTAAAATAGAATTTTTTGAATCTGCAGGAAATGCAAAATTTAAATTAATATGGGATTTTGATATTGATAACAATTGGAAAAATCAAATAGCAGCTGCGGTTAAAACGGCTCAAAAAAGTGATGTTGCAATAGTGGTAGCGGGAATTCATGAAGGAGAATTTAGAGATCGTGCCTTATTGGCTTTACCTGGACATCAGGAAGCCTTAATTAAAGCCGTAGCGGCTACTGGTACACCTGTTGTAGTTGTGCTTGTTGGTGGTAGTGCTATTACTATGGCAAATTGGAAGCAAGATGTAAATGGTGTTTTAATGGCTTGGTATTCTGGTGAAAATGGTGGAAATGGTTTAGCAGATATCTTATTTGGAGATGCAAATCCAGCAGCACGATTACCAATAACTTTCCCTGTAGATGAAGCCCAGTGTCCATTGTATTATAATAACAAACCAACAGGAAGAGGAGATAATTACCATAATCTAACGGGGCAACCATTATTTCCTTTTGGATTTGGATTGAGTTATACCGATTTTGAATATTCTAATTTAAAATTCAGCAATAATAATATAGCCAAAGATGAAACGATAGAAATATCATGTACAGTAAAAAATATTGGAAAAATTGATGGAGATGAAGTGGTTCAATTGTATATCAGAGATGAGTTAGCTTCAGTAGTTAGACCTATAAAAGAGCTGAAAGGCTTTAAAAGAATATCTATAAAGGCAGGGAGCCAAGAGCAAGTAAGTTTTAAATTAGGACCAGAAGAACTCTCGATGTTAGATAAAGATTTAAAAAGATTGGTAGAGTCAGGAGATTTTAGAATAATGATCGGGGCATCTTCTAAGGATATTCGATTAAGAGGAATATTAAACGTAAAGTAATAAATTATGAAATCAATAAAATTAATAGCAATACTGTTTTTAGCTATTTGTTACGCATGTAACGAAAAACCTACCACAAAAGTAACTTGGGTAAGTTCTACTAGTACGAGTCTTTGGGAGAATAAGGTGTACAAAAAATCTCAAGAAAATAATCTTGTAGATGTGAATATTACCATCGATATCAATAAAAAACAACAAACTATTACTGGTTTTGGAGGTTGTTTTAACGAATTAGGGTGGGACGCTTTAGGTATGGTAACTCCTGAAGAAAAACAACAAATATTAAACGATTTATTTGATAAAGAAGAAGGCTGTAAATTTAATATTTGTAGAATGCCAATTGGAGCAAACGATTATGCGGTTGACTGGTACAGTCATAACGAAACTGCGGAAGATTTTGAAATGGCTAACTTTTCTATTGATAGAGATAAGAAACGTTTAATTCCTTATATTAAAGAAGCACAAAAAATAAATCCTGATATAGAGGTTTGGGCTTCTCCTTGGTGCCCGCCATCTTGGATGAAACACAGTAAACACTACGCTTGTAAATCAAACTCTAAGTTTAACGATTTGCCTTTAGAGTGGAGTTCTACAGAAGAGCTGGTTTCTCGTTTTATAATGAAACCAGAATATTTACAAGCGTATGCATTATATTTTTCGAAATTTATAAAAGCATATAGTTCTGAAGGAATAAATATCAGCTCGGTACATGTGCAAAATGAACCAAATTCTGCACAAAATTTTCCTTCTTGTGTTTGGAAGCCTCAAGATTTAGGGGTATTTATTGCAGATTATTTAGGTCCACAGTTTAAAAAAAGCAATATAGATGCTGAGATATGGTTAGGAACTGTAGAGCGTCCTCAAATTGAGCGAGTAAACGATGTTTTAGACTATAAAAACACAAAGGATTATGTAAAAGGAATTGGTTTTCAATGGGCTGGAAAAGGAGCTATTGAAGCAGTCCATGCAAAATATCCTGAGATGCAACTTATGCAAACAGAAACTGAGTGTGGTGATGGATCTAATGACTGGAAAGCTGCAGAGCATACGTTTGAACTTATGAAACATTATTTTGAAAATGGTGCAAATTCATATATGTATTGGAATATGGTTTTAGATGAAACAGGAAAAAGCCAATGGGGTTGGAAACAAAATTCTATGATTTCAATTGATAGCAAAACAAAAAAGATTGTTTATAATCCAGAGTTTTATTTAATGAAACATGTAAGTGCCTTTGTTGCTCCAGGTTCTGTGAAATTAGAAGTTGATGGAGATGATAAGGATACAATTATATTTTTCGACAATACGGCAAACGAAGTAATTGTTCTGGCTTATAATTCAAAGGATGAAGATTGTATGTTGAACTTGAATGTTGGTGATACGGCTGTAAATGCTCGTTTAACTGCTAAATCATTCAATACATTGACAATTAGTTTGTAATAATATGAGCATATGAATAGAAGAGAATTCGTAAAATACTTGGGAGCTACCTCTATTTATATAGGAGCGGTTTCATGTGCATCCACAGGAGTTTTTAGAAAAAAACATAATGAAGAAATATGTAGAGAAGCATGGAAATCGATTGCGAATAAAGGGGAAGCTTTTAATTACGTAACTCCAGATAAGAGTTTGCCAAATGTTTTTATTTATGGAGACTCAATTTCAATTGGGTATACATCAACTGTCAGAGAGCGTCTTTTGGGTAAAGCAAATGTGTTTCGATTTTATAAAAATGGACAATCAAGTGATAAGTTCATCTCTTTCATGGATAAAATGAAGAAAACTATGTTCCAACCCTATTTAAAAGAGGGATGGAAATTTGATTGGGATGTGATTCATTTTAATGTGGGTTTACATGATTTAAAGTATGTAAAAAAAGGAAAGCTTGATAAAATAAATGGGAAGCAAGTGAATAGAATAGAGGTGTACAAAACAAACATAGATAAGATTTGTATTTATTTAATGCAAGAGTTTCCTAAAGCTAAATTGATTTTTGCAACAACAACTGCTGTTCCTGAAGGGGCTAAAGGGAGATTTGTAGGAGATAGTATAAAATATAATAAAGCAGCAAGAGAGGTTTTAACCAAGTATCCTTCAATTGGAGTTAACGATTTATATGGTTTTACCAAGTCAAATTCATCTGATTGGTATATAAAGCAGGGTAATGTTCATTACAATAGTTTAGGAAAATTAAACCAAGGAAAGCAAGTGGAAAAAGTAATCGCTGAAAATTTATAATTATGAAGAGAGTATTATTAATAATATTAATTTTTCTTGTATCTAGTACGGGAAAGGCTCAAATAGGAGAAATGTTTTTTATTCCTCAACCAGAATCTGTAGTAATCAATCAAGGTGACTTTAAGCTTAGCAAAAGCACACAAGTTTTTATTCCTAGAAAGTATTATGCGGATTTTAAAAATATTGTAAAATCTACTTTAACAAATGATATAGGATTAAATATTTCTGTAAAAAAAGGACGGGTAAAAGTAAAATCAAATTATATAGTTTTTGAAAAATCTAACGATGCTGCTATAAAATCTGAGGGGTATATATTAGAAATCACTACTGAAAAGATTAGGATAAAGGCTAAAGATTATGCTGGAATGTTCAATGGTTTTCAAACCTTAAGGCAAACCATTCCTGTTGGAACAGTTCAAGGAACTTCTATACCAAGTATGGTTGTTCAAGACAATCCTAGGTTTAACTGGAGAGGAGTTATGCTAGATGTGTCTCGTCATTTTCAATCAAAGGAGTTTGTATTAAAGCAAATAGATGTTTTGGCAGCTTATAAAATTAATAAATTTCATTTGCATCTAACCGATGATCAAGGTTGGAGAATCGAAATTAAAAAATATCCTAACTTAACTAAAAAAGGAGCTTGGAGAGCTGAAAGGACTGATGTAACTTGGTGGGAAAGAGAAAAAGCTAGAGCTGATGAACCTAAAACTATAGGTGGTTTTTATACGCAAGAAGATATTAAAGAAATTATTGAATATGCAAGAGTTAGAAACGTAGAAATTATTCCTGAAATTGATGTTCCTGCTCATAGTAAAGCATTGATTGCTTCGTATCCACATTTATTTTGTTACGATGGAGAATCAGATGCCAATTTTGAAGTAGCAGTTGGAGGAAAAGCTCCAGACAATGCACTGTGTGCAGGAAAAGAAACAACCTATGAGTTTTTAGAGGATGTAATTAAAGAAGTAGCGGCATTATTCCCTTCAAAATATTTGCATATTGGTGGTGATGAGTGTAACAAAGGAAATTGGAAAAAATGTCCACATTGTCAAAAAGTAAAAACTGAAAATGGATTAAAAGATGAAGAAGAACTTCAAAGTTTTTTTATTCAAAAAGTAAATAAAATAGTGCTTGCTCAAAATAAAACCATGATTGGTTGGGATGAGATTTTAAGTGGTAAAGGAGCAAAAGGAGCAACGATTATGGCTTGGAGAAGAGGGAAACATACACCCGAAATTGATGCGCCACGAGCTGGTTATCCTACAATAATGACTTCATACGTTTATTCTTACATCAGTCAGGTTCAAGGTCCGTCATTTATGGAGCCAGAAGGACCCAAAGTAGTTTTGCCTTTATCTAAAGTATATAACCATGAACCAATTCCATCAGAATTGACCAAAGAAGAGGCGGGCAGAGTTTTAGGAAATCAAACTTGTTTGTGGGCAGAATTTACTCCTACACCAGAACATTTCGAATATATGTTATACCCAAGAACTTTAGCCAGTGCAGAGGTTTCTTGGAGTGATCCAAAAGTTAAAAGTTGGGAGCGTTTTCAAAATGCTTTAGAAACATCTCATTTTAAAAGGTTAGAAAGAGATCATGTAAACTTTGCAAAAAGTATGTACAGTGTTTATCCCGCATTTGCGATAAACCAATTGCATAACGAGGCGATTGTGTATTTAGAAACGGAAGCTGTTGGGTATGAAATCTACTACACACTAGACGGTAATGAACCAACAACCAATGCATTAAAATACCAAGGAAATTTTAAAACAGTTCCTAAAACACTTTTAAAAGCGGGCTTGTTTACGAAAAACGGAAAATTATTAGGCGAAATAACTGAACTAAGATTAAAATGAAAATAATTAAAATTATATGCGTTTTTCTTCTGTTAGCAAGTTGTTTAACAGCGAAAAAACAGACTAAGGTCGACAAGAAAATTGAGCAACCTAATATAGTCTATATCATTTGTGATGATTTAGGCTATGGTGATATTCAGTTTTTAAATCCTGAAAAAGGAAAAATTTTGACTCCTAAAGTTGACCAATTGGCAAAAGAAGCGATGAGTTTTACGGATGCACACACCAGCTCATCGGTATGTACTCCTTCTAGATACAGTATTTTAACAGGGCGTTATGCATGGCGTACTAAATTACAAAAAGGTGTATTAAGTGGAGGAGATGAACTAGAACCTTTAATAGCTAAAGATCGTTTAACAGTTCCAGTATTGCTAAAAGGGGTAGGTTATAATACAGCTGCTATTGGTAAATGGCACCTCGGTTTTAAGTTTGTAGATGACCACGGAAAGGCTCTTCAAATTTATGACGATAAAAAAGTCATTGGACCACCCATTGGAGCAACTGTTCCAGATGGTCCTATAACACGAGGATTTGACTCTTATATTGGTTTTCATCATTCTAGAGTTATGAAAACAATTATTGAAAATGATAAAGTAATAGCCAAAATGGCTCCTGTAAAAATGCTTCAATTTTTAGCAGATCATACCGAAAGATATATAGAAAAGGCAGCAAATAAAAAAGAACCGTTTTTTTTGTATCTAGCACTTAATTCTCCTCACAGTCCAGTAGTTCCTTCTGAAAAATGGCAAGGAAAAAGCGGAATGGGAGCTTATGCTGATTTTGTAATGGAAACAGATGATGTTGTAGGTCGTGTTTTATCTGCGCTTAAAAAAAATGACATTGAAGACAATACGATTGTGTTTTTTACTAGTGATAATGGATGTTCTTATCCGGCATCAAAAGCTCAAAAGTTAGAGGATAAGTACGGGCATTTTGTTAGTGGAGATTTTAGAGGTGCCAAATCTGATATTTGGGAAGGTGGACATAGAGTTCCTTTTATTGTGAAATGGCCGGGGAAAATAGAGGCGAATTCTACAAGTGATCAATTGATTTGTTTATCGAATTTAATGGCTACTTGTGCAGATGTTGTAGGAGTTGATATTCCTCAAACAGCAGGAGAAGATTCGTATAGTATACTTCCTATTTTAAAAGATAAAAACGCAAAAAGCGATCATGAATTTGTTATACATCATTCAATACATGGAAAGTTTTCTGTTAGAAATTCGGAATGGAAATTAGAGTTTACACCTGGTTCTGGCGGATGGTCTAGACCTAATGATAAAAATGCAAGAAAAAAAGGGCTTCCAAAAATTCAGTTGTATAATATGAAAAAGGATAAGGAAGAAACAACAAATTTGTACAAAAGTGAGCCTTTAGTGGTAAAGGGATTAACGGCGAAATTACAAGAAATTGTAAATAATGGAAGATCAACATTAGGTGAAAATCAAGAAAATGATGTTGAGATAGATATTTTTAAGGAAGGATTATAAAAACAGAAATACGTATAAATGAGAATCATGAAAAAACATATAATTAATATTATTACGGTTGCGTTGGTAACTATGATGTTAGCTTCCTGCTCTTCTTCTAAAAAAGAAGAATTAGCAGAAAAGGAACCTGTAGATTATATAGATCCCATAATTGGAGCAATTACCTATGGGAAAAAGTCTAAGGATGCCCATGGGTTTGGAAAAACATTTCCTGGAGCTGCAACACCTTTTGGGTTGGTTCAGTTAAGTCCAGATACATTTACTGGAGGAGATAATGGTTCTGGGTATTCGTATGAGCATCCAACATTAGAAGGATTTAGTTTTACACATATGAGTGGAGTTGGTTGGTTTGGTGATTTAGGTAACTTTTTAGTGACACCAACAACAGGGAAATTGCAAACCAATAGAGGTGTACCTAAAAATCCGGAAAGTGGGTATCGTTCTCGGTTTACGCATGATACGGAAACTACAGAAGCTGGTTATTACTCAGTTACCTTAGATGATTATGGAGTAAAAGCAGAATTAACTGCTGCTGCGAGATCTGGAATTATTAGATTTACATTTCCGGAGAATGATAGTTCTAGAGTTCAGATAGATTTATCTCGTAGAGTAGGTGGAACTTCTACAGAACAGTATATAAAAATAGAAAATGAAAACACCATTTCAGGTTGGATGAAATGTCCTCCCGAAGGTGGTGGATGGGGAGCTGGTGCTGGGAAAGCAGATTATACCTTATATTTTTATTGTCAGTTTAGTAAGCCCTTAAAAGAGTATGGTATTTGGAGTGCAGATATTCCGGATGTTCCTAGAAAAATGCGGTTTATAAGAAGAGAGAATTACCAATTGGCAGTGAAAAACGCTAAAATTATTACAGACAAAAAGGAATTTCAAGGCAAACACTTAGGCTTTTACACAAACTTTAAAACTAAAAAAGATGAACAGGTAATTGTTAAAAGTGGTATTTCATTTGTGAGTGTAGCAGGAGCAAAAGAAAATTTAGAGCACGATATAGCTCATTGGGATTTTGATAAGACAAGAAACCAAGCACGTAAACTTTGGAATAATGCCTTAAAAACGATTAAGGTTACGGGGAGTGGAGAAGACGAAAAAACTATTTTTTATACAGCCATGTATCATACCATGATCGATCCACGTACGTTTTCTGATGTAAACGGAAATTATATAGGAGCAGATAAAAAAGTACATCAAGCGAAAGATTTTACGTATCGTACAATTTTTAGTGGCTGGGATGTGTTTCGTTCGCAATTTCCGTTGCAAACAATTATAAATCCTACATTGGTTAATGATGAAATTAACTCATTACTTCAAATGGCAGAATTAAGTGGGCGTAATTATTTACCACGTTGGGAAATGCTAAATTCTTATTCGGGTTGTATGGTAGGAAACCCAGCTGTTTCTGTAATTGTAGATGCTTATCAAAAAGGAATTCGAAATTATGATATAGACAAAGCCTTTACCTATTCAAAAAACACCGTAGATCGCACTGGAAATGGCGATTTAGGGTATTCTCATAAACATATATCAAAAACCTTAGAATATGCGTATTCCGATTGGGCTTTAGCAACTTTGGCAAACTCACTTGGTAAAAAAGAAATTGCCGAAGAGTATTTTAGGAAAAGTAAAAATTACACTAATATTTGGAATGATGAGGTCAATTGGTTTAGAGCTAAAGATAGTACAGGAACTTGGCTGCCCTGGAAAGGTAAAGCAGTTCATGGACAAGGCTGTATTGAAAGTAACCCATACCAACAAGGTTGGTTTGTTCCCCATGATATTGAAGGATTGAAAGAATTAATGGGAGGAGAAGAAGCATTTAAAAATGAACTAATCTCATTTTTTGACAAAACTCCTAAAGATTTTCTTTGGAATAATTATTACAATCATCCAAACGAACCTGTACATCATGTGCCTTTTATGTTAAACGAAGCGGGAGTACCTCACTTAACTCAAAGAATAACACGTACTATTTGTAGTGATGCTTATGGTATTGGCGCTTATGGGTTGTGTGGTAACGAAGATGTTGGACAAATGTCTGCATGGTATGTGTTGGCTTCTATAGGAATACATCCAATCTCTCCAGGAGATAATAAATACCAAATTACAAGTCCTGTTTTTAACAGGATTAAAATCAATTTAGATGGGACTTATTACAAAGGAAAAACTTTTGAAATTATTGCAAATAACAATTCGAAAGAAAATATTTACATCCAATCTATAAAATTAAACGGAAAATTATTGAATCGTTATTGGATTAGTCATCAGGAAATTACACAAGGTGGTGTCTTAGAAATGGAAATGGGACCAGAACCAAAGATTCATTAATCAAAAAAAATAAATTATAATTAATATTAAAGAAAGAGAAATGAAAAAAATAACACTTATATGTTTGTTGAGTTTGTTCGTATTTGGTGTAGATGCTCAAAAATATTACGATTATTCTATGCCTGAATACACTCCAACTGAAGGGAATTTAGAAGCACGAGAAGCCTTTCAGGACATGAAATTTGGTATGTTTATTCACTGGGGTATTTACAGCGTTTTAGCAGATGGAGAATGGGTGATGCTTATAAAGAAAGTAAAAGCAGATAATTATGAAAGACTAGCAGATTTTTTTAATCCGCAAGAATTTAATGCCGAGGAGTGGGTTCAATTGGCCAAATCTGCAGGGATGAAATACATTACGATTACATCTCGTCACCATGATAGCTTTAGTATGTTTGATACTGATGCAAGTGATTTTAATATTGTTGATGCAACTCCATACGGAAAAGATCCATTAAAAGAATTAGCAGAAGCATGTAAAAAAGAAGGAATTAAATTAAATTTCTACTATTCTTTATTAGACTGGAGGCGTGATGATTATAAAAACGGTAAAAAAGGTGATGAAGAAGCTTGGAATAACTATATAACATTTATGAAAAAACAACTTACGGAACTACTTACTAATTATGGTGAAATAGGTTGTATTTGGTTTGATGGTCATTGGGATAGAAAAGAAGCGAATTGGCATTACGACGAAATTTACTCTTTAATTCATGAGTTAAGTCCAAATACATTAATTGCAAACAATCACCATATTCAACCAATACCAGGGGATGATATTCAAACTTTTGAAAGAGATTTACCAGGAGAAAACCATGGAGGTTTTAATAAAGGCGTTGAAGTGAGTCAATTGCCTTTAGAGTCTTGTGCAACAATGGCTGGTAAATGGGGGTATAGTATTTATGATAAAAAGTTCAAAAGCACTAAAAAACTTATCCAGTTTTTGGTAAATGCGGCTGGTAAAAATGGTAATTTATTATTGAATGTAGGTCCAATGCCAAACGGTAAAATTCAACCAGAATTTGTTCAAACTTTAAAAGAAATAGGAGAGTGGACAAGCAAATATGGAGAAAGTATTTACGGAACAAGAGGTAATGTAGTAAAAGCACAAACATGGGGAACTCTAACAAAAAAGGACAAAACACTTTATGTTCACGTTTTAAAAACGCTTGATGAACCTTATGTGTTTATATCTGGTCTTAAGAGTAAAGTTAGATCTGCTAGATCTTTTGATGGTAAAACTAAAATAAAATTTAAGCAGGTTAAGGAGGGTGTTTTCTTATATCCAGGAAAGGAATTTGATACTTCAATTGATGGTATTATCAAGTTAAAAATTAAATAATTCATATTAGAATGAAGTGTAAGGTTAGATTTTTATTAATAATCTCTTTTTTTAGTTTACAACTAAATGCTCAGGGTATAATTACTTTTAAAGAAGGTTTGGTAGTTGGAGCTACACAACGTGGCACGCGCTCGGTTGTTTTTACAGATCCCGTACTATATAAGTTTATTATTAATAAAGCTATAGAGCCTATTGAAAAGGATTCAGTTGGATTAGGAAGAGATGGTGAAGTACAGCGTTGGGAAAAAATAGAGGTTAACGAAAAAGGTGTTTTTAAAAGCAGAAAATTAAGAGGTGGTTATTTGTATATTACTTATAATGCAGCAGAAGCTGGAATTAAAATATTTTCGATTTCGGGACATAGTGAAGTGTATATAAATAGAGTTCCTCGTGGGGGAGATGTGTATAATAAACACCTTACATTTCATCCCGTTGAGTTAAAAAAAGGAAAGAACATCTTCTTTATAAAAGGAGGTAGAGGTGAAGTTTCTATAAAGTTATTACCTGTAGAAAAGGAAATTTCGTTTCTAAAAAGAGACATGACGATTCCTGATTTTTTAACAACGGAAACAGATACCAAGGTAGGGTCTATTCGTATTTTGAATAGTTCAACAAAAACAGTCAAAAATCTTAAGATTGTTGCTGAGAGCAATGGGCAGAAAACAGAGACGAACATTTCATCTATTATTCCATTGTCTATGAGAAAAGTACCGTATTATGTACAAGATGTTTTTACAAAAAAAGATACAGTACGTGTAAAAATTCAGTTGTTTCAAGGTTCAGAATTGATAGACGAATCATCGGTATTGTATAAAGTAAAAACACCAGAGCAATTTTATTCAAGAACTTTTATTTCTGATATTGATGGGAGTGTTCAGTACTTTTCTGTAAAGGAAGGAAATATAAAAGAGGGAGAACAACCTGCTATGTTTCTTTCTTTACACGGGGCTAGTGTAGAAGCTAGAAGACAAGCTGCTGAATACAAAGCCAAGGATTGGGGACATGTAATAGCTCCTACAAATCGTAGAGATTTTGGTTTTGACTGGGAAGATTGGGGACGTTGGGATGCTATGGAAGTACAAGAAATTGCTGAAAAAATGTATCAAACAAATCCTAAAAGGACTTATTTAACAGGACATTCTATGGGAGGTCATGGTACGTGGCAAGTAGGAGTAACGTTTCCTAATAAATGGGCTGCTATAGCGCCTATTTCAGGTTGGTATTCTCTATTTTCTTATGGGAATAAGACAAAAACAGACAAGCCTTCTCCTATAGAGAATATGATGGCTAGTGCCAGTCATTCTAGTCATACTCTGAAATTGTCAAAAAATTATTTGCATCATGGAGTATATATTCAGCATGGTGATGCAGATGATGTTGTACCTGTAGATGAAGCTAGGTTTATGCGTTCACATTTAGGCGAATTTCATCCCGATTTTGCGTATTTAGAATACGAAGATAAAAAACATTGGTTTGGTATAGATTTTAAGACCATTTTTGATTATTTCAAATGGCATACTATTCCAAATAATACTGATGTTAAAAATTTCGAGTTTCGTACTGCAAGTCCAGGAGTGTCTTCAGAAAGTAGATATATCACACTTTATCAGAAAGACAAACAGAATGATTTTTGTGGTATAAAGGTGAGTCAGAATGTTAGAACTGAAAAACAGATAAAGAAAAATGAAACTCTAAAAAAGAGAAGTATTACGATTAAAACAGAAAATTTAAAAAAATTTAAGGTCGATTTAAAACACTGCATCGCATCTGATTCTATTGAAATACAAATTGACACTAATTCTTTTAATGACTTAGCTTCTTATAAAGGAAAAGAAGTTTGGTTTGAAAAAGGAAATAATTCATGGGAGTTGTCAAAAAAGCCATCGAATACCTTTGAAAAAAACCCATTGAGATATGGTAATTTTAAAGAAGCTTTTAAAAACAATATGGTTTTTGTATATGCTACAAAAGGAACAAAAAGTGAAAACGAATGGTCCTTCAATAAAGCACGTTTTGATGCCGAAACTTTTTATTATAGAGGTAATGGTTCTATCGATATTATTCCAGATAAAGATTTTTCTCTTAAAAAATTTAAAGATAGATCTGTGATTCTTTACGGAAATGCATCCACCAATGCAGCTTGGGAATCGTTACTTTCTAAAAGTCCTATTCAGGTAAAACGAGGTGAAGTAAGGGTTGGTAAAAAAACAGTAAAAGGAAATGATTTAGGAGTGTATTTTACGTACCCAAGAAAAGATAGTAAAACAGCTTCAATAGGAGTTGTTTCAGGCACAGGTACTTTAGGCTTTAATGCCGTGATGCCAAACAGTTATTTTAGGTCTGGAGCGAGTATACCAGATATGATGATCTTAAGCCCTTCAGTCTATAATAAGGGTATAGAAGAAGTCAAGGCAGCAGGTTATTTTGGAAATGATTGGACTGTGGAAAATGGAAATATTGAATGGAAAAACTAAGAAATTAATAAATGAATAAATATAGTATTTTACTTGTTGTAGCAACACTTTTTGTGGCCTGCTTAAATCCGAAACCTACATTTAAACAGGAAGATATTTCTGTCATTCCTAAGCCATTAATGTTAGAGTTAAAGGAAAGTTCTTTTCAATTTAAAGCAGGTACAAACATTGTAATTCAAGATAAAAGTCAAGAAAAGGCAGCAAATTATCTTATTGGATTATTTAAAGAATCTGCAGGGTATACTTTTGATATTTTAGAAGAAAAAACAAATAGGGGGGTTGTTTTTAATAATGTTGAAGGGCTAAAGTCAGAAGCATATCAATTAGAAATTACTCCGAGTCAAATTGTAATAAAAGCATCAGATGAAGGAGGGTTTTTTAATGCCGTTCAAACTATACGTCAATTATTACCTTCCAAAATAGAAAGTAAAGAGCTAACAAATACCAAATGGTTTGTGCCTTGTGTTATTGTTGAAGACGAACCACGTTTTAGTTGGAGAGGTATGCATATGGACTTTAGTCGTCATTTTTTTAGTATAGATGAAGTGAAATCTTTTTTAGATTATATGGCACTTTATAAGTTAAATACCTACCATATGCATTTAACAGACGATCAAGGGTGGCGAATAGAAATAAAAAAGTATCCTTTATTAACAGAAAAAGGAGCGTGGAGAATTCCAAACAATCAAGATACAATTTGTATGGATAGAGCGATAGAAAATAAACTCTATATGATTGATGAATCTAATTTTAAAAACATTGATGGCAAACGCATGTATGGTGGTTTTTATACTCAAGAAGAGATAAAAGAAATTATAGCCTATGCAGATGCAAGAAATATAACTGTAATACCAGAAATTGATATGCCTGGACATTTAAAATCGGCCATAGACAACTATCCGTTTTTATCTTGTAATGAAGAATCAGGTTGGGATACCGTATTTACGTATCCCGCTTGTTTAGGAAAAGAGACAACTTATGAGTTTATGAAAAATATTTTGGCAGAGGTTGTCGAATTATTTCCTTCAAAATATATCCATATTGGAGGAGATGAAGTTAATATTTCCTCGTGGAAAGTATGCCCACATTGTCAAAATGAAATAAAGACAAATGATTTAAAAGATGAGCATGAATTACAATCGTATTTTAATAGAGATATAGAACATTTTTTACAGTCCAAAGGAAAACAATTAATGGGTTGGGACGAAATTGTTACGGGAGGTTTGACCAAAGACGCATCTATTATGTGGTGGAGAGGATGGAGGCCAGAAGCACCTAAAACGGCTGCTAAAAACGGAAATGATATAGTTATAACAACTACAGATGCTTATTATTTTGACTATCTAAACGAAGGAAATTCGTTAGAGAGAATCTATAATTACGAACCTGTTCCAGAAAGTTTTACTGCCGAAGAGACAAAACAAGTTTTAGGATTGCAAGCAAACCTTTGGACTGAACGTATTCCAAGTTTTAAGCGATTACAGTATCAAACTTTTCCAAGAATGTTAGCAATATCTGAAAATGGATGGGCACCAGGAGAAAATAAAAATTTTGAGGCATTTAATAAAAGAGTTGAAAAACAATATAACAGATTAGATGAATTAGATGTGTATTATTACATTCCTGCTGTTGAGGGTCTTAAAAAAGAAATTGCTTTTGTTGATAAAACTAACGTTGCATTAGAATTAGCGTATCCGTTAGAAGGGGTTGAGATTTATTATTCTTTAGATGGAAGTGTGCCAACCAAAGAGACTATAAAATACGTAGCTCCTTTTATGGTAAACGATACGGTTATAATCAAAGCTAGAGCTTATTTAGACGATAAATTTAATGATATAAAAACGACAAAGGTTATTCGTAAAAAATATCTAAAGGCGTCTTCTGAAAATCCTAGGACTAAAGGTTTAAAAAGATGGATAACGAAAGGGAAGTTTAAAAAAGTAGAAGACATTAAAACTCCAACAAATGCCAATTTTACGCAAGTAGATAGCATTACTTTAGGAGATTTTAAAAACCAAAAGAACTTTTCATTGATTTATCAAGGATATTTTAAAGCTGAGAAGGATGGAGTTTATGAGTTTGAAACACGTTCTGATGGTGGTGATTTGTTATTTATAGGTGATGAGTTGGTAGTAGATAATGGAGGGTACCACGGGCCAAGAAAACGATATGGAAAAGTAGCTCTAAAAAAGGGATGGCATCCCATAACAATACATTATAAACCAAGTGAAAACCCAAGAATGATTTATGTTTGGTATGCTTTACAAGGCGAAGAATTAAAACCAATAAATAGTTCGGTTACAGGTTTTTAATTGATAAAAAAAATAGTGATTAGGAACTTGAATATGAAGGAATTGAATTTAGATAATAGTGTCTCATATAGATGTTATAATAAACTTGCAGAAAAAGAGATTGCAATAGCAGGTATTATACGCGTGAATGTGAAAGGAATAATGCACAGCGTAAAGTGAATAAATTAAGAAATAATCAAAAAGGAATTTTTTATAATATTAAATACCAGTTCGGTAGATTAAAGCTAAAAATAAAATGAAGCATTACAATTGTTTATTATTACTACTATTATCTTTAGGGTTTTTTTCATGCAAAACAGAAAAGAACCTAGAAACTAATGCTAAAAAAAAGTTAACCAGTTACGTAAATAATTTTACAGGAACAGATGGGCCTGGAAATACTTATCCAGGGGCGGTTTTACCCTTTGGAATGGTTCAGTTAAGTCCAGATAATGGACTCCCAGGATGGGATAGAATAGCAGGATATTTTTATCCAGATTCAACCATAGCGGGATTTAGCCATACACACCTTTCGGGTACTGGGGCAGGAGATATGTACGATTTATTAGTAATGCCTTTAAATAGTAGGTTTGCCGAAAACCTGACTCCAGAAGGCAGGTATAGACCTTATTCGAAATTTTCTCATGAGAAGGAAAGTGCAAGTCCAGGTTATTATTCTGTGGATTTATTAAGTTCTGGAATTAAAGCAGAACTAACAACAACTGCACGAGTAGGATTTCACCAATATACATTTCCTAAAGATGAAAAAAGTCAAATTATACTCGATTTAGGTTATAGTTTAAACTGGGACGCTCCGGTGGATACAAATATTACGGTTGAAGATGCTCAAACAATTTCTGGATATAGAAAATCTAAAGGCTGGGCAAGCGATCAACGTGTGTATTTTGTGATGAAATTTTCTAAGCCTATTGATATAGTACAATTATTTGAAAATACAAAGGAAAAAAAGGCAAGCAGTGTTCAAGGTAAGTTTACACGTATTGTAGCCAACTATAAAACGTTTGACGATGAAAAAATATTGGTAAAAGTAGCTTTGTCTTCTGCAAGTATAGAAGGTGCACGTAAAAATTTAAGAGCAGAATTGCCAGATTGGAATTTCGAAGAGACTGTAGCAGCTGCCGAAACAATTTGGGAGAAATACCTTTCTAAAATAAAAATTAAAGGAACAGAGGCTCAAAAAGAATTGTTTTATACCAATTTGTACCATGTTTTTTTAACTCCGTCACTACATAGTGATGTTGATGGAGCTTATAAAGGAGCAGATGGCGAAACACACATTGCAAAAGGCTATAATAAGTATGAGACTTTTTCTCTTTGGGATACTTTTAGAGCGACACATCCGTTATATACAATTTTGGCTACCAAAGAAACCGAGGATATGGTAAAATCATTTTTATCCCATTATGACCAAACTGGTTTGTTGCCTGTATGGTCTTTGGCAGGGAATGAAACTAATATGATGATCGGTTACCATGCTGTTCCTGTTATTGTAGATGCGTATTTTAAAGGTATTCCTATGGATGCTAAAAAGGCATTAGAAGCCTGTGTTATTTCTGCAACAGATAAAGGAAGACAAATAGATACATATATGGAATTAGGTTATGTTCCTACAGGTGGAAGTCATGAAAATTGGTCTGTGTCTAAAACATTAGAATATGCATATGACGATTGGTGTATCTCGCGATTAGCTGGTGCATTAGGAGAAGAGGAGGTTAGTAATACTTTTTCAAAAAGAGCTAATAATTGGAAAAATATTTATGACGAATCATCTACATTTTTTAGACCTAAAGATGAGCAAGGTGTTTTTACATCACCATTTTCCGCAAAAGATTATACCAAAGAATTTTGCGAAAGTAACGCATGGCAATATTTCTGGTTTGTACCGCATGATATCGAGGGTTTAATTGACACGTTGGGGAAAGAAGAATTTGGGGTTAAATTAGACTCTATGTTTACCTATTATCCAAAATCAGAAGATAAATTACCTATTTTTAGTACAGGTATGATAGGTCAATATGCTCACGGAAATGAGCCAAGTCATCATGTTTCTTATTTGTATAATAAAATAGGGAAGCCATGGAAAACTCAGGAGATGGTACGTAAAATATTAGATACACAATACAGTACCAACCCTGATGGTTATTGTGGAAATGAAGATTGTGGGCAAATGTCAGCATGGTTGGTGTTTTCTTCTATGGGGATGTATCCAATCAATCCAGCACAAGGGTCTTATAGTTTGACATCACCTCTTTATGAAGAAGCTATAATTCAACTAGAAAACGGAAAACAATTTGTTATAAGTACAGAAAATCAATCGAAATCAAATTGTTATATACAATCTATTACCTTAAATGGTAAAGCCCATAACAAGTTAACGATAGATCATAAGCAAATCACGGAAGGAGGGGAACTTCATTTTGTGTTAGGACCTAAGCCTCAAAAAGAATTAGGTAAAAATTAAAAATAATATCTTGAGGATGTTTTTCTAAAGAAAACGAATAGTATTACTGAAATTATACAATAAATAGATATGTAAATTTTGAATGTGATCAAATTAATTTTATCAAAGAAAACGAATGAAATCAATAAGACTTAAACAATTTAACGTAAGCTATAAGCTGATTGTGTGTTTTATATGGAGTTGTTTGCTGTTGGTTGTCGGTTGTAAATCTAAATACAGTAATAGTATAAACGAAAGGTTTCCTCTAGGTTTATCAATAGAATTTATAAGACAGCCTGAAGATGTTTTAATTGTAGATTCAAAGCCAAAATTTGCATGGGAAGTTCCTACGGACATAGTTGAGCAATCGGCATATCAAATACTAGTTGCTTCATCAACAAAAAACTGTAATGATACAAGTGTAGATGTGTGGAATTCTAATAAAGTGCTAAATTCTCAATCCATTAATATTGAGTTTAATGGAAAACCCTTAGAAGTAGGGAAAACCTATTTTTGGAAGGTGAAAATTTGGGATAAAAAGGATCACTCTAGTTCGTATTCTAAAATACAGTCTTTTACACTTGGTAAAAAGGCTAATGGAATAACAACAGCTAATAAATTCCAAATAGAAAAGATCAAACCAATTCGATTTATACAAAAAGAAGACAATTCTTATTTTATTGATTTTGGGAAAGCAGCATTTTCGAGCTTGCAGTTTCATTATAAAGCAATTACCAACGACACGTTAATTGTTCATATAGGGGAGCAATTAACAAATAATACCATAAATAAAAAACCTAAAGGAAGTATAAGGTATCAAAAAATAAAAGTGCCTGTATATCCGGATATTCAGGTTTATAATCTGAAAATAAAACCAAATAAGCGAAATACAAAACCTGTTGCTATAGCTTTGCAGGACTCTTTCCCAGTATTGTTGCCTTTTAGATATGTTGAAATTGAAAACGCAAAAGGCGATTTAGAATTACAAGATTTTACTCAAATAGCCTATTTTAGTTATTGGGAAGATGATTCAAGTTATTTTAATAGTTCTGATAGTATTTTAAATAAAGTTTGGGATCTGTGTAAATACTCTATCAAAGCAACAACTTTTGCTGGTTTGTATGTTGATGGAGATAGAGAGCGCATTCCGTACGAAGCCGATGCTTATTTAAATCAATTAAGCCATTATACAACCGATAGGGAATATGCAATAGCCAGACAGACTATTGAATATTTTATGGAAAACCCTACATGGCCAACAGAATGGCAACTTCATGTGGCACTTATGTTTTATGCAGATTATATGTATACAGGAAACACGGAACTTATTGATAAATATTATGAAGAATTAAAAAACAAGACTTTATATGAATTGAGAAGAGAAGATGGATTGATAAGTTCTACTAAGGCAACTCCAGAGTTTATGAAAAAACTGGGTTTTAATTCGCCCAAAACAAAACTTAAAGATATTGTAGATTGGCCACCCGCACAAAAAGATACGGGATGGAAATTAGCAACAGAAGAAGGAGAACGAGATGGTTTTGTTTTTAAGCCTATAAATACAGTGGTAAATTGTTTTTATTATAAAAACCTTTTAATAATGATGGAATTTTCTGAGGTTTTAGGAAAGGCAGAAGACTTTCGTTTTTTTAAGGATTTATCCACTCAAGTAAAAATTTCTATAAATACGAAGTTATTCGATTCCCAAAGAGGAGTATATGTTGACGGAGAAGGAACTATGCATGCCTCATTGCATTCAAATATGTTGGCTTTAGCTTTTGATATTGTACCTGAAAAGTATATGAAATCTGTTGTTGAATTTGTAAAATCTAGAGGTATGGCTTGTAGTGTTTACGGAGCACAGTATCTATTGGAAGCCATGTTTAAGGCAAATGAAAGCCAGTATGCCTTAGAGTTATTAACGGCTAAACATGACAGAAGTTGGTATAATATGATCAAAATAGGCTCTACAATGACGCTAGAAGCTTGGGATATAAAATATAAACCTAATTTAGATTGGAATCATGCGTGGGGAGCAGCTCCAGCTAATATTATACCGAGATATTTATGGGGTATTCAACCAAAAACACCAGGGTATTCAATTGCTTTAATAAAACCTTTGTTAGGGGATTTGACTTCAAGTTCAATTGTAGTTCCAACATTAAAGGGGAAAATAAAAGGAGCGTATATTGTACAGGGAAATGATAGTGTAGAATACACTATTGAAATACCTGCTAACATAAAAGCTGAATTTGATATTAAAGATTTGTTTAAAGCGGAGATTATTCATAATGGAAAAATAATAACGAATAAATTATCTCATATAATTTTAATTTCAGGTAAGCATACGATCACTATTGTCTTAAAATAGTTAACTTTACGGCAATATTATAAAAGAAACAAAACTAGAATAAACTATATTTTAAAAAATAAATTATAACATGAAAAAAGCACCAGTAGTTTCAAA
This sequence comes from Flavicella sp., assembly GCF_037132785.1. Taxonomy (GTDB): domain Bacteria; phylum Bacteroidota; class Bacteroidia; order Flavobacteriales; family Flavobacteriaceae; genus Flavicella. Next base: position 37,276 of record NZ_JBAHZZ010000071.1, read on the forward strand.
AAAAATGTTAATCCCATTTATCTTAGTAGCTTCATTATTTGCCCTATGGGGGTTTGCGAATGCAGTTACAGACCCCATGGTAAATGCGTTTAAGAAAGTATTGGAGTTGTCTAATACGCAGGCATCTTGGGTTCAAATGGCTTTTTATGGAGGGTATTTTTGTATGGCTTTACCAGCAGCTATGTTTATGCGTAAGTATTCTTATAAAGTGGGTGTATTAATAGGCTTAGGCTTGTATGCGGCAGGAGCTTTATTATTTTACCCAGCAGCAATAACAGAACAATTTTGGTTTTTTTGTTTAGGTCTTTATGTTTTAACCTTTGGTTTGGCTTTTTTAGAAACTGCAGCAAACCCATATATTTTAGCCATGGGAACAAAAGAAACGGCAACACAAAGATTAAATTTGGCTCAGTCAGTTAATCCAATTGGATTAATAGCAGGACTATTAGCCGCTAAGTATTTCGTGTACGACAGGTTGCAATCTGATGGGATAGAGGATTTTGGAGCGTTAAGTGAGGCGGAAAGAACAATGATTAGAGTTGCGGATTTGGCGGTGATTCGTGATCCTTATGTGGTTTTAGGATTGGTAATATTAATTGTATTTGTATTGTTCTTGGTTAATAAAATGCCACAGTCTAAAGAAGATGGAGAGATGCCTAGTTTAGGTGTTACTTTTTCAAAATTGTTAAGCAATCGTAAATATGTTCTTGGATTAGTTGCTCAAATATTATATGTAGGAGCACAAATTATGACATGGACTTATATTTATCAATATGCTGAGGCAATTGATTTAGCAAATGAAGGTATTATAGGTTATGAAAAAATAGACGTGTTTGCTTATCAGTTTATTGCTTTTATTTTATTTACTGTTGGACGTATTATTGGGACAGCAATGTTACGAGTTGTGAGTTCAGGTAAATTATTAATGATCTTTGCTATTTTTGCGGGGACTTTTGTTTTAGGGACTATGTTTATTCAAGGTATAGTAGGTTTGTATTGCTTAGTTGGAATTTCATTTAGTATGTCTTCAATGTTCCCTACAATTTATGGTATTGCATTAAATGATTTAACAGAAGAACAATCAAAAGTTGGTTCAGCAGGATTAGTGATGGCTATCGTTGGAGGTGCTTTATTACCTATGTTACAAGGAATGATTATCGATGCTGGAGGTAGTGGTGTTGCAGATATTAGAATTTTAGGGGTGCCTGAAGTAAGCTTTTCTTTTATTTTACCATTTTTATGCTTTTTATATATAATTTGGTTTGGATTTATTATTAATAAAAAACATGAATAAGTTGTCTCTACGAAAAATAGAGATATTCTTCCCAAATTGGACGAAAGCGCAGATGTTTTCATTGAGAAAATAATGATTTTATAAATGAATAATTTTACAATACGATGATCAAAAAGGTGATATTATTACTCACTATTTCAGTTTTCGTTTCATGCGAAAACGAACAAAAAATCAATTCTTTTTATGAAGAAACAACCGACAACCTAGTAGCTTATGTAAACCCTTTGATGGGAACAGATTCTAGTTTCGATTTGTCTAACGGGAATACTTACCCCGCAATTGCTACCCCTTGGGGAATGAATTTCTGGACACCCATGACTTCAAAAATGGGTGATGGATGGACGTACAAATACGATGAAAACAAAATTAGAGGAATCAAACAAACCCATCAGCCGAGTCCTTGGATTAATGACTATGCCGCTTTTTCTCTTATGGCGACTACTGGTAAGTTGAAATTTCAAGAAGACGAACGTGCTTCATGGTTTTCACATAAGGCAGAAACTGTAAAACCCCATCATTATAAAGTGTATTTGGCGAGTTACGATATTACAGCAGAAGTTACTCCTACTGTGCGTGCAGCACATTTTAAATTCACTTTTCCGAAATCGGACGAATCTTATATTATGCTTGATGCTTTTTTTAAAGGTTCTATGGTGAAAATTATTCCGGAAGAACGAAAAATAATTGGCTATTGTAGAAATAATAGTGGAGGGGTTCCTGAGAATTTTCACAATTATTTTGAAGCTCAATTTGATAAAGATTTTGAATTAAATCACACTTGGGGAGATGATTGGAAATTAGTAGAAAATTCTACAGATAATGAAGGGAATCATGTAGGTGCTATTATTGGTTTTAAAACAAAAAAAGGAGAAGTAATTCATGTTAAAGTAGCATCTTCATTTATAAGTCCCGAACAAGCCTCTCTAAATTTAAATAGAGAAATTGGCTCTGATACTTTTAATCAAACCAAACAAAAAGCAAAAGACAGTTGGGAAAAAGAGTTGGGTAGAATTAAAGTTCAGGGAAAAAATATTGACCATATTAAAACTTTTTATTCGTGTTTGTATCGCGTTTTATTATTTCCAAGAAAATTTTATGAGTATGACAAAAACAATGAAGTAGTTCATTACAGTCCTTATAACGGAAAAGTACTTCCTGGATATATGTTTACAGATAACGGCTTCTGGGATACTTTTAGAGCGGTATTTCCTTTCTTTAATATGATGTATCCTGAATTGAATAGCCAAATTATGGAAGGGCTTGTAAATACTTATAAAGAATCTGGCTGGTTGCCTGAATGGGCAAGTCCTGGACATCGAGATTGTATGATCGGATCAAATTCAGCACCTATTATTTCTGATGCTTTTTTAAAAGGTGTTGAAAATATTGATGTGCAGACATTAATGGAAGCCATGTTAAAAAACGCTACTGTTTCTGAAGGAAGACCTGTAAATTCGACAGGTAGGGCTGGATTAGAATATTACAACACTTTAGGCTATGTGCCATATGACGTTAATATAAATGAAAATGCTGCAAGAACTTTAGAGTATGCATATGCCGATTTCACCATTGCAAAAATGGCAGAAAAATTAGGTAAAATAGATATAGCGAAGAAATTCTATAAACAATCTCTAAACTATAAAAACCTGTTCGATCCTTCTACAAATCTCATGCGTGGAAAAAATAAAAACGGGCAATTTCAAACCCCTTTTAATCCACTAAAATGGGGAGATGCATTTACAGAAGGAAATAGTTTACACTATACTTGGTCTGTTTTGCACGATATTCAAGGACTCATTGATTTAATGGGAGGGAAAGAAAATTTTTCAAATAAATTAGATCATGTTTTTGAAATGCCTCCAGAATTTGACGCTTCCTATTACGGGTTTACAATTCATGAGATTCGGGAAATGCAAATTGTGAATATGGGAAATTATGCACATGGAAATCAGCCGATACAGCATATGATTTACCTCTATAATTATGCTCAAAAACCGTATAAAGCACAAGAAAAAATCAGAGAAGTACTCACAAGACTTTATAGTGCAACTCCTGATGGGTATTGTGGAGATGAAGACAACGGGCAAACTTCTGCGTGGTATGTCTTTAGTTCTTTAGGCTTTTATCCTGTAACTCCAGGAGTTAATCAGTATGTAATTGGAAGTCCCTTGTTTGATAAAGCAACACTTAAATTGCAAAACGGAAACACTTTTACGATTACAGCTAAAAATAATACTAAATCAAATCCATACATTCAATCCACAGCTCTAAATGGAAAATCATATTCCAACAATTATATTGAATTTGATGCAATTCAAAATGGAGGTGATTTTAAGTTTGAACTAGGGAATTCTCCAAACAAAAATTGGGGAAGTAAATTAGATAACGTACCTTATTCTTTGAGTACAGAAAACCAATAAACCAATAAATACCGATATTTAAATTATGAAAAATTTATTAAAATTTTTAGTTGTTATGTTACTAACATCTAATCAAGTTATCGCACAAGCCATTTACGAAGATGAAAGGTATGTTGCAGAAACAGACCCTCTTGTTTTGAAAAAAATAGATGAATGGCAGGATAAAAAATTTGGATTATTGATGCATTGGGGGACATATAGTCAATGGGGAATTGTTGAATCTTGGTCTCTGTGTCCCGAGGATTATGGTTGGTGTAAAAGAACGAAGGGAACAAACCCAGAAAATTATAATGTCTATAAAAAAGAATATGAAGATTTAAAAAAGACATTCAATCCAATAAAATTTAATCCTGAAAAATGGTCAAAAGCTGCTAAAAAAGCGGGAATGAAGTATATGATTTTCACAACGAAGCATCATGATGGATTTAGCATGTTTGATTCTAAATATACAGATTACAAGGTTACTGATCCAGATTGTGCATTTAGTTCAAATCCTAAGGCCAATATTACTGATGAAGTTTTTAAAGCATTCAGAAAAGAAGATATGTGGATTGGTGCTTATTTTTCAAAACCAGATTGGAACCATGAAAATTATTGGAGTCCGAATTATCCCCCTTTTGATAGGAATGTGAATTACGATCCTGATTTACATCCCGAAAAGTGGCAAAAATATGTTGATTTTACCCATAACCAAATTATGGAGTTACTTACAGATTATGGAGATATTGATATATTATGGCTAGACGGTGGATGGGTAGAAAAAATGGATCAATTAAAGATTGATGAGTTTTATGGGAAAAAATTTTCAGAGGTTAAAACAGGGTCAGGATTTATCAAACACAGAGTTATTAGTCAAGATATAAAAATGGACGAATTAGTTGTAAAAGCTCGAAAAAAACAACCTGGATTAATTGTTGTTGATAGAGCAGTCTATGGTAAAAATCAAAATTATCTCACTCCAGAAAACCGTGTTCCAGAAAAGACGCTACCATACCCATGGGAATCTTGTATAATTGCTGGTGGAGGTTGGTCCTATACTCCAGATGCAATATACATGAGTGGTAGGCAAGGCATTCATACTTTGGTAGATGTTGTAGCTAAAGGCGGGAATTTACTCTTAAATATTGCCCCAGGTCCTGATGGAACATGGCAACAAGGAGCCTACGATTTGTTAAACGAATATTCATTATGGATGGATGTTAACAACACGGCTATATACAATACTAAACCCATTAGCCCTTTTAAAGAAAATAATATCTGTTTTACACAAAATAAAGAAGGATCTGTTTTTGCTATATACTTAGTAAATGAAAATGATACAACTATTCCGAAAGAAATAACAGTAACAGCTATTAATCCTTCAAGAGGAGCAAAAATTAATTTGTTAGGCTCTAATATTAATTTGAAATGGGAAAAACTTGAGAACGGATTTAAAGTGATTATTCCTGAGAGTCTAAGAAAAAATCCACCCTCAAATTATGCCTGTGCATTTAAAATATCTAAAGTAAATAATTGAATTATTGTTTAAAATGTAGTACACGTTTTAAGACGAAAGTAGTTGTAGAAAGGTTTAAGGTGAGATGACCTTACAAGAACTAAATATTATACCAAATGAATTTCAGAGTGGTTGATAATAAATTTGAATTATTTTTTTCTTTAGATGAAATATAAAGGAAATAGAAACTAATTTAATCAATCATTCTGATGTTTATTACTCAATACTTTGAAATAAGAGTTTTAAGAAAAGCTGAAATAGTTTCATGTTAAATTCTGATCAAGGATCTTGATATACAAGTAACCTTTACATTGAGAGATAGGATAAACAGAAGATTAAGATATCGATTAATTGCAGAGAAGTGAGCTTTTGAAAATATTATGAACGCTTCTGGGAGGTCTCTAAATTATGAATAAACCTATTTGAATCTTCCGGATATTGAAATATATGCCAATCCATACAGAAATATATACAATATTATATCGATGAAAGAAGACATACGGAATTGGAAAATGACACTCCTAATTCTAAGTTTAATTTACATAAATATGCAGTATATAAATTACGTCATTTAAATGTTGAAATTGTATTAATCGTCCAAAAAGGGAGGAGTGCTATTTGTGTTGCTTCAAGAAGTTACTGCTATAATAATTTAAGACCGTTGCGTAATGCTCTTTTCAGTTTTAGATTTCAATTTTGACTTTTTAAATCTAAAATTTATATTTTTTTTTCTTATTTTCATTGTTTATGTTAGTTATGGATCTATTTTTTGGTTCATTTTCCTTTAGTTTTTAGAATTAGCGGCAATTATCCTTGGACTTCTATATAAATTGTAACAAATAGCTTCCATCAGATTTTGAGTATGCATTTTTTCCATACCTCTGTACCTTGCAACTCCACCTTTAAACCTCCATTCAATAACTCCAAATTATTCAAGATAAATTGAACAATAGACCTCGGAAAATCATCAACTATAAAACACCCAAAGAAATGATGAATCTTGAACTTAAAATTGTTGATTATTAAAGACACTAGCTACAAGCTATTTTATCAACCCTGTTTTGATGACGCCCTCCTTCAAATTCTGTATTTAAAAAAGTCTCCACCATTGCGGTCGCTTGTGGTATAGAGGTATAACGAGCAGGAATACACAATACATTCGCATCGTTATGTTGTTTGATCAACTCAGCTATTTCTTTTGTCCAACACAAACCAGCTCTAACATTATGATATTTATTAGCTGTCATAGCAACTCCATTGGCACTACCGCAAATTAAAATACCTAAGTCTACGGATTTTGAATCAACAACAGATGCAACTTTATGTGCAAAATCAGGATAATCAACACTATCAAAACTATCGGTACCATAATTAATTACAGTAATCCCTTTCCTTTCTAATAATTCCATGATTGCTAATTTATAATCTGGACCAGCATGATCATTCCCTATTGCTATTGTCATTTTTTTAGTATAAATATTTGTTATTGCAAAAATACAATAAATGAAAGATAAATACTCATTTTTCTTTCCCGTTTGATAGTAATCCTTCCTTGAAATTTTATATACAAATTGCATGTTTTAATATTTTTAAACATTAGTGTCCGACTAAAATACGATTTCTATTAAAAGGGGTGTTTAAGGTCAAAAAACTGTTTATTTTTTGAATATCGTCAATAGCAAGGTGGCTAATGGAATAATTTAAGTTGAACATCGGTTGGTTTTGAGGAGATTTCTATCCATTGTTTATTTGGATTTTCAAGAAATTTAAAAAGATTGATATAGGTCATAAGATGGAATCTCATTACAGGCACCATATTTGAGTATGCCCATTTTCGTTTTACTTTTCGTTGTATAACTAGCATAATGAGTTGTGCGATTAATGCAGACCATATCTGAATTTCTATTTCATTTTGATTATCTCCAATGAAATATTTCAAAGAGAAGTTTTGTTTGAGTCTTTTAAACATTGTTTCAATCTGCCACCTATGTTTATAAATATCAGCTACTTGTTCTGGTGATATTTCTGTGTTGTTGATAATAAATTCATATACTTTTTCTTTTTCAGCACCCCAATAGGTTACACGTCTTATTTGTATGGATTTAGTATCTTTTTCCACCAAAATAAGTTCGTCTTTTAATACTGCATTACTTGTTTTATCTGCTAAATCAAATTCTTTTATAGACCGCATTATCTTTCTGACGAGTTACAAAGTAAATATCGTTTAGCGTCCACTCCAAATATTGTAAATAATCGTTGTAGGCTTTATCAAAAACAACAAAAGAATCTTTTTCTAAATTTAATTCTTTTAAAAAAGTATGATCGTGTGTGGCTGCACTACTAAAACGGACAAGACAAGGTACATCCTCTA
>NZ_JBAHZZ010000095.1:0-6091 GCF_037132785.1 Flavicella sp.
TTACTTTGATGAATTTTGTTTTAGAATTAATAGGTCACAATACAAAGAATCCATTTTTCATAAAACAATTCTTAGAATGGTACTACAAAAACCTAAATATCAAAAAAATATAAAACAGACACTAGGCGTGTAACTCAGAAAATTAAAATGAGAATGAGAATGAGAAAATTTGAAAAAATAATAATTGGAGGAATTCTAATATTAACGAGTATAGTTTGTAGCGAAACGAAAGCACAAGATTCGGTAGATCCTGGAGACTTAGTACTTTGGTATAAACAAGCAGCTACGGAATGGACTAAAGCATTGCCAATTGGCAACGGAAGACTTGGTGCTATGGTATATGGAGGAGTTCAGATGGAGCATCTTCAGCTAAATGAAGAAACTCTATGGAATGGAGGTCCTCATAATTATGATAACCCCAATGCTTATCAACATCTTTCTGAAGTAAGATATTTATTAGATAAAGGAGAATACATTAAAGCAGAAGATGTTTCTCAGAAAATGATGGGGAATCCGGTTAAGCAAATGTCTTATCAACCTTTTGGTGATTTGTTTTTAATGTTTCCACAGGGTGAAAAGTTTCATAATTACCGACATGAATTGAATTTACAGACAGCTGTAAATAGGGTTACTTATAATTTAGGTTTAACTAAGTTTACGAGAACAATATTTGCTTCGGAACCAGATCAATCTATTGTTATTCGTGTAGAGAGCAATGCTAAAAATCAAGTTACTTTTGATTTGTTATTAACAAGTCCACATAAGAGTATAACTCAGGTCAATGATAATCATCAGTTGTTAATGACTGGGCAATTGGGAGCAAGAAAAGAACGAGGTTTGATTGGCCCTTGGAAAGGTGAAGGAACTAAGTTTGCTGCCAAAGTAAAAGTTATTGCAGTAGGAGGAGAGGTGATTTATCATAGCGATAAAATATCAGTTAAAGACGCTGATGCAGTAACTTTAGTATATGTAGCAGCTACGGGTTTTGAAAGTTCGACTGATGTAAGTGGTGACCCAGTAATGAAAGTGAATACTTATATGAATGCTGTTAATGAAAAATCTTTTGAAGAGCTTTATAATAGACATATTAGAGATTACACAAAAATATTTAATCGAGTTGCTATTGATCTAGGAGGAAAAAAGGACAAACGTAATATTCCTACAGATGAAAGGCTTAAGCAAGTCTCCGAAGGAGCTTCTGACCCTTTATTAGAGGAGCAAGTTTTTCAATACGGACGTTATTTAATGATCGCTGGGTCTAGACCTGGAACGCAGCCTTTAAATTTACAAGGTATTTGGAATGGGACAGTAAATCCACCATGGGCAAGTAAATACACCATAAACATCAATATTCAAATGAATTATTGGGTAGCAGAAGTTTGTAATTTAAGTGAGTTTCACGAACCTCTTTTACGTATGGTTGACGAACTTCAAAAGCCTGGGACAAATACGGCAAAAATACATTATAAAGCAAACGGATGGGTTGCACATCATAATACTGATTTATGGAGGGGGACAGCCCCAGTAGATGGTGCTCAATGGGGAATGTGGCCAACGGGTGGAGCTTGGCTTTGTCAACATCTTTGGGAACATTATTTATATACAGGTGATGTTGAGTTTCTTAAAAAAGCGTATCCAATTATGAAAGGAGCAACAGAATACTTTTTTGATGTTTTGATTGAAAATGAAGAGGGTTATTTAATTACATCACCATCTATTTCACCAGAACACAGTCACGGAGGTACTACAAAAGATGGTTTGAGTATAGGACGAGACGGAACTTCGCTTTGTGCAGGGCCAACCATGGATTTACAAATTTTAAATGATTTGTTTTCTAATGTAATTTCTGCTTCAAAGTTATTAGGTATTGATAGAAGTTTTAGATCACAGGTGGCAAAAACAAAATTTAGACTGGCTCCAATGAAGATCGGTCGTCATGGTCAGCTTCAAGAATGGCAAGAGGACTGGGATAATCCAGAAGATCCACACAGTCATGTTTCTCACCTATATGGGTTGTTTCCAAGTAGTCAAATCAATCCAAAAGATACTCCTAAGTTGTTTGATGCTGCACGTACTTCATTAACTCAACGTGGATTCGCTGATGGATGGCCTGGAGCATGGAGAATCTGTTTATGGGCTCGTACAGGAGAAGGAAATAATGCTTATAAAGCATTGAATAATTTTGTAATTCCAGGATTGTCTGAAAGTTTATTGAATAATGGTAGATATTTTCAGATTGATGCCAATTTTGGTGCAACAGCAGGAATTGCCGAAATGTTGTTACAAAGTCATAACGGAGAAATCAATCTATTACCTGCGCTACCTGATGCGTGGCCTGACGGATCCATTAAAGGTTTGCGTGCTCGTGGTGGACTAGAATTGGATATAGAGTGGAAGAATGGAAAATTGATTGAAGCTACTATCAAAGCAAGTCAAAAAGTGAAATTTGAATTTGCTGTACAAGGAGTGTCTAAGGGTAAAATCTCTTTGAAAAAAGGGCAAATAAAAGTTTTTTCAGAGATGTAATAAAATTGTTAAACACCAAAATATTTAATTATGCAACATAAAAAACATATACTGTTTCTACTGTTTATAATGACTTTAGGGTTGGTTTCTTGTTCTCAAGACAAAGAAGATCTTTCCTGGGAAGAATTAAGCAATCAATATGAGGTGCCTACATGGTTTACAGAAGCCCGATTTGGAATTTGGGTGCATTGGGGGGCTCAAACAGTACCAGAATATGGTGGAGGTTGGTATGCTAGGCATATGTATATGCAAGATGTTGGCAAAGAAATATTTGGAAAAAATGCGAACCCTTATCATCTGAAAACATTTGGACATCCTTCTGAGAAGGGGTTTAAAGATGTGATTCATGAATGGAAGGCTGAGAATTTGGATACAGATAGTCTTTTGAAATATTTTACCGAAGATTTGGGAGCTAGATATTTTATGGCATTGGCACATCACCATGATAATTTCGATAATTGGAATTCTACCTATCAGGATTGGAATTCTGTAAAAGTAGGACCTAAACGTGATATTATTGGCGAGTTTAGTAAGTCTGCCAAGAAATATGGAGTGCCTTTTGGAGTTACTACGCATGATGAACGATTTTTCGACTGGTTATTGCCTGCGTTTGGTGCAGATACTTCAGGAGAATATAAAGGAGTTCCTTATGACGGAAATTTGACTATAAAGGATGGCTTAGGTACCTGGTGGGAAGAATTTGATCCCGTCGATTTATATGGTTTACCTCCTGAAAAAAGAACACAAGAATGGGCTGAAGCATGGAAACAAAATTGGTTGTTGCGAATGAAAGATCTGCTTACCAAATATGATGTAGATTATTTATGGTTCGACGGGCATGGCTTTCCTTATGGAGATTACGGTAAAGAAGCCTTTCGTACATTTTATAATCATAGCCTAAATAAGTATGGAAAAATAAACGCGGTTATTGCAGGTAAAATTCCAGGAGGAGACCCAGGTATTCTTCATGATATTGAGCAAGGTGTGGAATCTACTATCTCGTCCAATCCATGGCAGAGTATTTGTACCTATACACATTGGTTTTATAAGAAAGATGACTCATCCAGGCATGATGCGAGAAGTACTATTGAATTATTGATAGATGTAGTGAGTAAAAACGGAAACTTCGTGCTTAATGTAGAACTTCTTCCAGATGGTACTATCCCGTCTGATCATAAAACTATAATGGATGAATTTGGAGCTTGGTTAAAACTGAATTCTGAAGCGATTTATGCAACTTCACCATGGGAAGTACATGGCGACAATCTTTTTTCTGCTTTAGTAAATTCTAATACGACTAACGCAAATATGGCTAATACTGACCTTAAAGCTCTTAAGAAAAATGAAAGAAAGCAGTTTAACAATAGAACAAAAGATAGTCCTTCTTATGGGAGTGATGAAGTCCGGTTTACCACAAAGGACAATGTATTATATATTTTTGTTCTGAATCCTTCTAAAGGAGAAATAGAACTTCCATCACTTGGGTTAAAGTCAAAATATAAACCGAAGAAAATTCTATATCTAAAACTGATTGGAAGTGATTATACAATTAACTTTGAGCAGAGTAGTGATAAATTGATGATAAATATACCAGCTAAAAGACCGAATAAATATGCAGCAGTATTCGAAGTGAAAACAACATTTTAAATATAGAAACATAGATATGAAAACAGTAAAATTAATTTTTTTAATGTGTTCAATAGGATTGAATCCTTTAAATGTTTTTTCCCAATCAACAGATACTCCAAATGTTATATTTGTTATGCCTGATGATATTAGTCACAGCGATTTTTCATACTATAAAAAAATGGACCACAAACACCAAATATTGATAATTTTGCAGAAAAATCAGTTCGACTAACTGATTTTCATGTTTCCCCAAGTTGTTCCCCAACTCGTGCGGCACTTTTAACAGGAAGACCAAGTGATGTAGTGGGAGTATGGCACACTATTAACGGTAGGAATATGATGCGTGCTGATGAAATCACTATGGCAGATATTTTTAAAGCCAATGGATATGCTACGGGTTTGTTTTTTAAATGGCATTTGGGAGATAATTATCCTTTTCGACCTAAAGATCGCGGTTTTGAATATGTTGCTTGGATTAAAGGAGGTGGTACTGGCCAGCTGCCAGATTATTGGGGAAATAACAATAACAGTGCTAGTATGTGGGTGAATGACAAATTAGTTAAAATGACCGATGAGGATGATGGAATTGAGGGAGCCTTCATAACAAATTTCTTTATGAATCGCGCTATGGATTTTATGGAGGATAATATTGAAAATAAAAAACCGTTTTTTGCTTATATCCCATTCGGAACTGCACATGCACCTCATGTATTGCCTCCTGATGCTCGCAAGGGCGTAAGTGCTAAAACGGGAACAATTGAAAATATTGATAAGAATTTTGGGCGACTGATCAAATTTCTTGACGATAAAGGAATCGCAGAGAATACGATTCTAATCTTTACAACCGAATAATGGTGCTGGTGGTCGTCTAAGAGGAGGAAAAGGGTCTAATTATGATGGAGGCACCAGAGTTCTATGTTTTGTCAGATGGGAAAACGGAAATTTTGGAGGAGAAGGCCAAGGAAGAGATGTGTTACCTTTAACAGCCCATATAGATTGGTTACCTACATTTATGGATATTTTAGATTTAAAAGATATTGAAAATAGACCTGAAAAACTGAAAATTCGTGGTCGTAGCTTTAAGCTTTTTTTAGATAATGATACGTCAAATGACCCTGTAGATTATAAAAACAGGGCAGTTACGATTAATGATATGTGGACTGAATTTACTGAAAAGTATAAAAAACTATCAGTTAAAAAAGATATTTGGGATAATGATATTATAATTCACAAATGGCGCTTGGTTCGTACCAATCGTGATTCTGATTGGGAACTTTATGATGTACTCGTTGATGATATACAAGAGAATGACATAATTTCAGATTCGGCAAATGATGGTATTGTTTCTGAGTTAAAAGAGGAGTATGAAGAATGGTGGAAACTTGTAGATGAGCGTTCTGATGAATACACAAGAATTATTATAGGGAATAAAGAAGAACCAGAAACGGATTTTCTTGCCCACGATTTTTATGGAACTGTAATTTGGAGTCAAGAAGATGTTAAAAAAGGAGCTAAAGGAAGTGGTTTTATTGCAGTAGAATTTGATAAACCTGGAAAATATAAGTTTGATCTTCGTCGGTGCCCAAAAGAGATTGAAACTTGGCTTCAAGGTTGTAACGCAACAAAACATTTTAGTTTTATGATGTTACTAAGCTACAATTTTAAGTTCAATATCCATCATTTCTTTTGGTGTTTTATATCCTATGATTTTCCTTGGTCTATTATTTAGTTTTTCTTGAATAATTTGGAGTTGTTTTAGGTCAATTTCGTTAAAATTAGTTCCATTTGTGTTTTCATTGGTTCCTCTTTCCCAAGAAGAATAGGGATGAGCAAAGTATATTTTCATACCTGTATTTTCCGTAATTTTTTCGTGTCTAGCCATTTCAATACCGTTATCGTAAGTCATCGTTTTTTTATAAATAGGATTCAATTTATT
>NZ_JBAHZZ010000104.1:0-5023 GCF_037132785.1 Flavicella sp.
CTACTAATTGTAGAGCGAGCTCTGTTGAGTATTTTAGCAATGTATGTTTTGTTCTTTTTTTCTTCTAAAAGAGTCTGAATAATCACCCTTTCTTTTAGGGTAAGTCGGCGATGTTTTTTTACTACCATTTTACAAATCTATTATTTTAGATTTGTTGCGTTAAGTTATTGAATGGAGGATACTATTTTAAAGTTCTTTCCGCTACAAATAAATTTCAAGAAAAGTGACTAGAAACTATTAATATGTCATTCGATTTTAATGATCAAAGACTTTCGAAAAACTGTGTTTTATGCTTCATCTTCAGCACGATTTAGTAAGGTGCTGGGTAATGATTTTTTTGCTTTTGCTCCAAGTGTTTTTATCTTTTCTACACTGATTATTAGATTTCCTCGTCCACTGACCAATTTGTTCATTGCTCCGTCATATTCATTTTTAGTGTCTTTTAAGCGATTTCCAACTTTTATTAAATCTTGAAGAAGTCCTTCAAATTTATCATATAAAGCACCAGCTTGTCTTGCAATTTCAATAGCATTTTTTTGTTGTTTTTCATTTTGCCACATACTATCAATGGTACGTAAGGTAGCTAGAAGGGTAGAAGGAGTAACGATTACAATATTCTTCACAAAAGCTTTATTATATAATTCATGATCTGCTTCTAGTGCTACAGCAAAAGCAGGTTCAATAGGAATAAATAAAAGCACAAAGTCTGGTGATTCGATTTGGTGTAAGTCTTCATATTTTTTAGCGCTTAACTGATCTATATGACGTTTTAATGAGTTTACGTGTTCTTTTATAAAAGTAGTTTTTGCTTCTTCTGTATCCGAATTTACATATTGTTCGTATGCAGTAAGAGAAACTTTTGAATCCACTACCATTTTTCTGTTGTCGGGTAGGTTGATAATTACATCAGGTCTTAACCTCGTTTTTCCTTCTTCTTCCGTAGCAAAACTTTTTTCTAAATCGTATTCTCTACCTTTTTCAAGTCCAGATTTTTCTAGTACTCTTTCTAAAATAAGTTCTCCCCAATTTCCCTGAGTTTTACTATCTCCTTTTAAGGCTTTTGTTAGGTTGACAGCTTCTTGACTCATTTTAAGATTTAGTTTTTCTAAACTTTCAATTTGTTGTTTTAAAGCTGAATTTCTAACGATACTCTCTTTGTTTGTATCCTCTACTTTTTTCTCGAAAATTTGAATTCTTTCCTTTAGAGGATTTAATATTTGGCTAAGACTTTCCCTGTTTTGTTCTTTGAATTTAGTCGATTTTTCATCGAGAATTTTATTTGCAAGATTCTCAAATTCTTTCGTAAATTTTTCTTGGAGCTGCTCAACTTCTCTTTTGTTGTCTTTTAATTTCTCCTGTGTGTTTTTTAACTCTGATTCTGTTTTAGTATTTTCAATGGCTAAATGATTATTTTTACCACGTAGTTCTTCTAACTCATTATCTTTAGTATTTCTCAGTTGTTCAATGTTTTTTGATGCTTCGTTTTTTAAAACCTCTATCGTTTTTTCTGCTTTTGAAATCGTTTGCTTTAAATTGTTTTTTGTAACATCATGTGATATTGTCAACTGTTCTAATTGTTGAGTTAACAGATTATTTTTTTCTTCAGAAGTAATGTCGTTTTTATCTGATTTTAATTTGGAGATTTTTCGAGAAATGACATGACTAATAAAAGCCGCAATTAATATGATTACTAGAATAAAAAGAGGGTTTTGCATTGTGAAGTAATATTTGAGTAAAATGAAGTTTGTTTCACAAATTTAAACAATAAATCAAATGAAAACAGTCCAAATTGATAATCTTTTGTGTTTTTTTAAAAGGAACTTAGTCTTTATAAAACAGAAAAGTTAGAGTTGTTTTATTTCAAATACTTTGCCGCTTTCTGCCAAATAAATGTTTGTAAAGATAGTTTTAGCTTCTTCTTTAAAGAGCTCTAAGTTATCGTATCGTGATGAGTAATGACCTAATATCAGTTGTCCTACGTTTGCTTGTTGTGCAATCGAGGCAGCTTCTTTGGCTGTAGAGTGCTTTGTTTGTTTTGTTAATTCCTTCTTGTCTTCTAAAAATGTAGACTCATGATATAAGATATCTACATTTTTGATAATAGGAACTATGGATGGTAGGTATTGGGTATCACTACAAAAGGCATAAGACAAAGGTTTGCTAGGAGGCAAGGTTAATTTTGAATTTAAAATAATACTGTTACCATCTTCTGAAATATAATCTTTTCCTTTTTTAAGGTTGTGATAGTCGCAAATTTCAATTTTTGGATTGCTACGTATTACATCCATATTTAATTTTCGTTCTCCTAATTTTTCTTTAAAAAGAAAACCATTGGTATATATCCTATGACTTAAAGGGATGGTATAAACTTCTACTTTTTTGTCTTCAAAAATTAGCTCGCTTTCTAAATTTTCCAATTCATGAAAAAGTAATTTGTATTTAGTCCAAGATTTAGCAAGTTTAATTTGAAGGGTAATTATTTCCTTGATTCCTTTTGGTCCGTATATGTGTAGATCATTTTTTCTACCGTGAAGTCCAAAAGTAGAAATCAAACCAATCAATCCATAAAAATGATCTCCATGAAGGTGTGAAATAAAGATATGTTTAATTTTAGAAAATTGAACCTTATGTTTTCTTAGTAATACTTGTGTGCCTTCTCCACAATCTATTAAAAATTTTCTTTCTTTTATTTCTAAAAACTGAGCTGTAGGAAATGCATTTTTTCTTGGAGAAGCTGAATGACATCCGAGTATTGTTAGTTTAATGCTCATGTTTTCTATTGTATCAATATTGAATAAGTATAAGAGGTGAGTACGGTATTTAGAAACCTAAATCACGTTCTATATTGTCCATTTCTAAAGTGTCTTCAGCTTCGGTTAAAGTCGGAGTCACACTTAATAATTCATCTTCCAACTTGTCAATTTCAATATCATTTCTAATGATAATAAATGAAGTTCCATTTTCTTTTTTATACATTGAAATTTCAGAATAACCATCTATTTGTTTTGTTGTTATTTCAAAAGAGTTTGAAAAATCTAAAATCAAATTTTCTTTTTCGAAATCAGAAATTTTCAATACTTCTAAAAAATCATCATGAGATGTTTCTGTAGGTGTTATAAGTGTATAATTTTCTTTTTTATCAATATTCATTTTAAAGAAATTTTAAAACAATAATATGTTGAATTTATTTTTTTATTTGTTCAGCTAATAAATAAATACAAGCCATTCTTACAGCGACTCCATTTTCAACTTGGTCTAAAATAATAGACTGATCAGAATCTGCCACATCACTAGTAATTTCAACTCCACGATTGATAGGACCAGGGTGCATTATTACAATTTCCTTGTTTAAAGAATTTAATATATTTTTATTTATGCCAAATAACTGAGTGTATTCCCTAATGGAAGGGAAGTATTTGATATCCATTCTTTCGTGCTGTACTCTTAATACATTTGCTACGTCACACCACTCTAAAGCTTTTCTTAGGTTGGTTTCAACAGTCACTCCTAAGCTTTCAATATGTTTTGGAATTAAAGTAGTTGGTCCGCATACTTTAACTTCAGCACCTTGTAGCTTTAAAGCAAATATATTAGACAAGGCAACACGTGAATGTAATATATCACCAATAATTACTACTTTTTTACCTGCAACACCTCCTAGTTTTTCTCTAATAGAATAAGAGTCTAACAGTGCCTGAGTAGGGTGTTCGTGTGTTCCATCACCAGCATTGATTATTTTTGCATCTACATGTTGAGAAAGAAATACACCAGCACCCACACTTGGATGACGCATTACAAGAATATCAACTTTCATTGATAAGATATTGTTAACTGTGTCAATTAATGTTTCTCCTTTTTTTACTGAAGATTGAGCAGCAGAAAAATTGATGACATCTGCAGATAATCTCTTTTCAGCAAGTTCAAAAGATAGTTTTGTTCTTGTACTGTTTTCAAAAAATAAATTTGCAATTGTAATATCTCTTAATGAAGGAACTTTTTTAATGGGTCTGTTTATTACTTCTTTGAAATGATCTGCAGTTTCAAAAATTAAATCTAAATCTTGTGGATTTAAATGTTTAATACCTAATAAATTATTAACACTTAATGATCTCATTCTTTAGTTATTCATTGTTAAATAGACTGCATCTTCTGTGTCGTTTTCCAACCAATGCACAGACACCTTTTCATTATTAATTACATCTACTTGTCTACCTCTATAGTCAGGTTGAATAGGCAAGTGTCTACTAAATCTTCTGTCTATTAATACAAGTAACTCAATTTGTTTAGGTCTGCCGTATGATTGTAATGCGGCTAAAGCAGCATTTATACTTCTGCCTGAATAAAGGACATCATCTACAATTACTACTTTTTTGCCTTCAACTAAAAAGTCAATTTGAGTAGAATTCGCTATTAATGGAACTTCTCTACGTCTAAAGTCATCTCTGAAAAAAGTGATATCAAGTTTCCCTAAAAGGATGTTATCTACTTGATATTCATCTTTTAATAGTTGTGTCAAACGATTGGCCAAAAAAGCACCTCTTGGTTGAAGTCCTAGTAGAACAGTATTAGAAAAGTCGCCATGATTTTCAATTAATTGACAGGCCAATCTATGTAAAATGATTTCTATTTCCCTAGAGTTTAATAATGTTTTGTTACTCATGTTTTGTTGTGAAAAGCTAGTTTTTCTCATAACAAATATACTCAAACAAAAATGTTTTTGTTAGTTAATAAGAAATATTTTACTGAGTTAATCATTTAGTTTCTGTATCTTAGTGTCCTTAAATATAACAGATATGGATGTTTTTCAAGGTCAAAATATACTGAGTTTTATAAAAGAACTACCAAATGATGAAGCAAGACCGTTGCAAGGTACATGACAAAAACAAAGACCCAAACTTAGGGTGTAAATCATTGTTTGTTAGCTTATTAAGATGTATATTCAAGCCATGAAACTACAAATAACACCTACTTTTGCAGATAGCATTTGTGATTTACGCACAAGAAAGATAAAAGCTACATTTTT
>NZ_JBAHZZ010000134.1:0-8776 GCF_037132785.1 Flavicella sp.
TAAATCACAAATGCTATCTGCAAAAGTAGGTGTTATTTGTAGTTTCATGGCTTGAATATACATCTTAATAAGTTAACAAACAATGACTTACACCCTAAGTTTGGGTCTTTGTTTTTGTCATGTACCTTGCAACGGTCTTAAATTTTAGATTTAAAAAGTCAGAATTGAAATCTAAAACTGAAAAGAGCATTATGCAACGGTCTTAAAATTTTATTTTTTTGTTGGGTTTTCTCAGAGAGAAAAACAGATTATGACTTTCGTCAATTATAGAAGGTGGATTTTAATTTATGATTTTTTAAAAGTTTAAAACTTATAATTAATTCCAGTATACATACCAAAGAAATACGGTTTGTTGGTATTTGTATCAAATGTATTTGTTTGGAACTTTATCATGGGAGAAATATCGAAATACCATTTTTTGTTAAAATGGTATTCTGCGTTTGAACCAAAGTTTAACGTAAAATTTATTGGATTTAAATTGGTAGCCTCTCCTGCAGAATAAGAAGTGTTTCGGGTTTCAATTTGTAAATTGTTGGTTGTTAAAAATAAGGTACTGACTCCTCCAATTAAATGAAAACTAAAAATATTAGTATGAAACAAACCATATTTTGCTTCAAATGGGATTTCAATATATCCATAAGTTTGATTGATACTTCCTTCACTATTATCAGTTTTAAATCCGATAAAGGAATCGTTTGCAACTGCGTCAGTTATGCTAGGTTTATCTGAATAGCTAATTCCAAATAAATCGCTACTAGAGTTTGAAATAAATAGAATATCCTCTGTGGTTTGTTTGAGATTTAATTGGTGAATTCCAGTTTGAAATTGCCATTTTTTTGATGCTTGATAAGCTATCCTGACTCCATAGGAAGTAGAATTATTCCCTTTTTTTGTTGCTTGATCAAGACTGGCGTCAATAGATGAATTGCCTGCCAAGGTGCTTGAGAACAATTGTGATACAGTAGGGGCAATTGCCCAAGAATATTTTTTTAACTCTTTTTCCTCTTCTTTTTCTTTCAGAACATCAGCAAGGTCGAGTTTGTCTTTAGGAGCAGTGGTTTTAGCTTTTTTTATCTGTGCAGTATTTTTATTTGCCAAAACAGCTTGCTTAGATTCACTAATTTCATTGAAAATAGATTTTGATTGTGTTATGTCAAATTTTTTGTGATCAATTGAGCTTTCTGATTTAGTTGGAACTACGGCAATAATAGGGGTGCTAGCTGTTTTTTGAGTTGTCTTTTGTTGTGTTATTTTTTCTTTTTGAACTGTAGGACTGTTAACAATAAGATTAGGGTTTGATTCTATGATTGTCTTTCTAACCAGCTTTTCTAGGTCTGTTTCTTTTATATTTTCCTTTAGTATTGGAGTTGTATTTGTAATGCTATTGTCTTCAAGGATTTTTTCAATATTGGATACATTATAATTATTGTAGATAAAAAAACCCAATAATGCGACAGCAGCAATTCCAGCAAATCGAAACCAGATAAAATATTTTCCTTTTTGTTTCTTTTGATTGAGAGAAGTTTCAATTGTATTCCATACAGCTGAGTCTGGAGTAATCTCCAAATCTTTTAGTTTTTCTTGAAACAACCGTTCTATATTTTTAGGTTCCATATCTAAAAAGTATTTTGGTTTTTTAGTTCCTTGTTTTCTAATTTATTTTTCAATATTAATTTAGCTCTTGATAGGTTTGATTTTGAGGTGCCATCAGAGATGTTAAGCATATTTCCAATTTGTTTATGAGTATATCCATCCAAGACATACAGATTAAAAACCAGTCGATAGCGATTGGGAAGTTGCTGAATCATATATAATAAATCATCTATATTTAAAGCAGATTCTTCAACTTCGACAAATATTTCTTCCTGTGCTTCTTCCTGTGTTAATTGTAAAACATTTTTCTTTCTGTATTTTTGTAGTGTGCAATTAATTACAATTCTTTTCATCCACCCCTCAAAAGATCCTTTGTGTTTGAATTGATCTATTTTTTTAAAAATGATAAGGAATCCATCGTGTAGATTGTCTTCGGCTTCTTGTTTGTTTTTAGAATATTTAAAGCAAATTGCCATTAGCTTTGGTGCAAATAATTCATAAATCATTGCCTGTGCTTCCGGCTTGTTTTCTTTGCAGTCTTCTATGATCTGTGGAAGCGTCATTATTTGTGTTTTAGCAGGGCTAATTTATGTTCTCTTATCTGTTTTAACTAGTGAGTTTTGTTGTTTTCACTCCTTTTTTTTAACGAGGTATTAGATTCTTCAAGTTAGATTTTTTAGTTCCAAATAGAATAGTTATTGGAGGCAAAAAAAGAACTCATTTGTTTGGGTGTTTTACAGCAGCTATAGTTTTTACCTAATGCATCCTAGATATCTATAAAGACAAGTTGGATTCGATGTTCTAACATAATAAATTGACACTAATTTTATGATGTTACTAAACTACATTTTTTAGTTCAATATCCATAATTTCATTAGGTGTTTTATAACCAGTTATTTTACGCACCATTTAGCTAATTTCGCATTGTGTTTTTGTCAGAATTATTAATTTATAGAACCTGTCCTGTTCAGGTTTATAGGAATATTATTTGCTCTTTTTCCTCCATTAAAAGAGCTGAATAATCATCCATGCTATTGAGCTAAGTCGCCTATATTATTCACTTAACGCAACAAATCTATAAATTTAGATTTGTTGCGTTAAGTTATTGAATGGAGGAAAAGGAAACAACATTAACCTCTTCGGGTCCGGGTAAGAATTTGAATATTGAAAGTGTCCGTATAAAAATATGGAATGGAGATAAAGTTTATGTTGACGAAATAAAAGACGCTAAGCCTAATAAAAATGGAGTGAAACTTACCTAAAGGACCTGCATTTATTCAGACCTGGTTTTATAATGCTGCAGGTGAAATGGAAGGTGCTGTGTATTATAATTATGCACATCATAGTAAATTATAAAATAACCTTAGCAAGGAATTAGTATGATTAAATTTTAGACCTTGTCAATTTTAATAAGATTAACGACACGACAGTTGCTGTGGATATAAGGGCTTTATGAAATTAAAGAAAGCAAGGGGGGGGGTAGATAAATGTTTCAGCTAAGAAATCTTATATATACTGAGATACTTGAAGTAATAAGTGCTTTAGGAAAACAGGGCTTGATACGTAAGGTTTTTATTTGTCATTTGACTGTTCGTCAATTGAATAAGATTTGGAATTCAGTTTTCTTTAAATCATAGAAAGAATGTGTTTTAGAAAAATGGGTCATGTTTAATACACTATGATTGATGAGTTATAAATACTTATTGATGAATTATTTATAATTGTATTGTTGAAATAAGGGATGGAATTTTAATATGAATTGCTATTCCCAAGAGGGTTTACTAATAATTAAAAACAATTAAGATTATAAATCATATGGAAAGAATAAAAAAAAGATCTGTTTTAGGCTTGTTCATACTAGTTTTATTAATGATTGGATGTCAATCAAAATTTAACTTCGAAAAAACGGATAACGGAGTTACTATCTATCAGGATAGTCTAATTATTAATATTGAAATTGTTAATGAATCAATTATTCATATTCATAAAATTAAGGTTGGTAGTGAGCCTTCGAGCATTCCAGATTATGTTACGGTTTTGGAACCTCAAGATGTAGCTTGGGAAGTAAAAGAAAATAAAGATTTATTAATGATTAGTACGGCTGCGTTAAATGTATTTGTAGATAGTGAAGGTCTTATAAAATACCAAACAAAAGATAAGAAAATACTGGTGTCAGAAACAAAGGAGCTTACGTATATAAACCCAAATAGTACTGAAGGAAATAAAATATCACAGGCATTTCTTGCAGGGGATGAGGCCTTGTACGGTTTAGGACAGTTTCAGAGCGGTATCATGAATTGGAAAAATGTACCCATTCGCTTGCAACAGTACAATCAGGAGATCGCGATTCCGTTTTTGGTTTCTACCAAAGGTTATGGCATCTATTGGCATAATTATAGCCTTACGGATATTAACGAACCTCAAAATGAGATTCGATTTGCTTCGACTAACAAATTAAAAAATAAAAAGAAGAAGAAAGAACTTAGCACGACTGGTGAAAAAGAAAATGTAGCAGCATATATTACTACTGAGAAAGCAGATAAAAACATCCGTGAAACTACATTTACTCCTGAGTTAACAGGAGAATATACTTTTATGGCCTTGAGTGATAATGGAGGTCGTATGCGAGGTGAGATTAAAGTGACAATAAATGATGATGAAATTATCAATTATTCTACGATATGGGTGCCAAGAAGGTATTCTGGGAAAAAATATTTAGAGGCAGGCAAAGCGTATAAAATTGTATTTAAAAATACAAGAGCTAAAATCCCTGGAAATTTGTTTTACAACAAGCCAGATTTTAATAAAACTGTATTTAGTAGTGCGACAGGAACTGCGATAGATTATTATTTAGTAGAAGGAGGTAATCCAGGAGAAGTTATTGCTGAGTTTCAACAGCTAACAGGAAAAGCACCGATGTTTTCTAAGGCAGCTTATGGATTTTGGCAGTGTAGAGAAAGGTACCACAATCAAGCTGAATTATTGGAGAATGCTCGAGAAATGAGGAAAAGAGAAATCCCTGTGGATTATATTGTACAAGATTGGTTTTACTGGCCAAAGAAAACAAAAGGACCAGAGTGGGATAAAAAGAAATATCCAGATCCGAAAGCTATGGTAGATGAGTTAAAAGAATTGAATATGAAGCTTATGGTATCTGTATGGCCAGAGGTAAAGAATGATCCTTTGGTTAAAAAATATGATCTTGATATCATAAAAAGCAGTAACTATATAGATATTTATGATAAAAAAACGAGTGAGCAATTTTATCAAATGTTAAGCGATTCTATGTTTCATATAGGAGTGAGTTCTATCTGGTTAGACGGCACAGAACCTGAAGGAGTAAATGACACAAAAGTTATGACAGCTGTAGGACCTTACGAAGAGGTTCATAACGTATACTCTTTGGAAGTTACAAGAGCGATGTATGAAGGTAGAAGGAAGGAGTTTCCTAATGAGCGTGTTTTTAATTTAACTCGTTCAGCATATGCTGGTCAACAGCGTTATGGTGCGACTTCATGGTCAGGAGATGTAGAGGCTTCTTGGGAGCAGTTTTCAGAACAAATTTCAGCAGGTCTTAATTTTACAATGACAGGAGTGCCCTATTGGACACATGATATCGGAGGTTTTTTTAGGGATTCAAAATCTATTAATCCTGAGTTTGATAGCCAATACACTAATCCAGAATATATTGAGTTATTAACACGTTGGTTTCAGTTTGGTACTTTTAGTCCTATATTTCGTATACACGGTTATGTGTCAGAAACTGAAATTTGGAGATATGATGATGCATTTGAAAGCACAGCTCGTAAGTTCATTGATTTACGTTACCAGTTGATGCCATATATTTATTCTCAAGCTTGGCAAATCACCAATAACAGTAGACAATTGATGAGTCCCTTAGTGTATCATTATCCAGAGGATAAAAACACATGGGGAATTAAAGATCAATTGTTTTTTGGGGAATCTATCATGGTCGGATTTGTAACAGAATTTAAGAAACGTGAAAAAGAAATGTATTTCCCACAAGGGCAGTGGTATAACTATTGGACAAACGAAAAAATTGAAGGAGGAAAAACGATTTCTATAAAAGCAGAACTTAATGAAATACCAATGTTTATAAAGGCAGGAAGCATTTTACCAATTGGACCAAAAGTACAGTATGCTACTCAAAAAACGGACGAGCCATTAAAATTAAAAATATATCCAGGTAAAGATGCTGAATACACATTGTATTTTGATGATAATGAGTCTTATGAGTATGAAAAGGGTGATTTTTCCGAATTGAAATTGACGTATTCAGAGGCCAATAAGGAATTGAGTATTGTTAAGGGTAATGGGGAGTATATTAATTTTGAGAAAAATCCAATGGATTTTGTCGTTGAAATGGTAGGATACAAAATCCAGCAAAAAGTGAGTTTTAATGGAAGTGAAATAAAAGTTGATTTTTAATATATATGAGAAAACCTGAATTTTATCTATTGATTTTTTTAGTGTGTTTGAGTACGGGTATCTATGCGCAAACAAAAGTCAATTCCTTGCAAGGACTTTTGCCCTATCTAATGCAGGATAATGTTGATGTGACCTTGGCGCCAGGAACTTATACAATAACAGCTAAGGATATTAAAAAGGGCAATTTCCCTGAAACAACTGTTGTCAAGAATCATGTGAATGTTCTTTTTCTTATCTCGGGAAATAATAGTAATTATGATTTTACTGATGTGACGATAAATGTGAAGACAGAAGTATTTGCTGCTTTTCCGAATAAGAATGAAGAACTTTATGAAATACAAATCATTGGAAATAACAATGTAGTTAAAAATCTTAGGCTTGTTGATTTGGGTTCAGTACACGATGCTCCTGTACGGCGTGCCACCAATATAGTAATGGATGGAGCAAATAATAGAATTGAGGGGTTTAATATATCGACTAAAGGTTCTTATCCCTATGGTTATGGAGAAGCGTTTGGTAAGGGAGGAAGAAGTGTGATTAAACACAGAAAACATTCAGCTTTTTTAGTTAGAGGATATAAAAATCATGTGAAAAATTGCACAATCATCCATAGGTCTTATGGGCATGCTCTTTTTATGCAAGCGGCTGACAAACCATTGATAGAAGGTTGTTATATCGAAGGTGAAATGCGATCTAGTGATGATATGTTGGCAGAGAAAGGTACTGGATCTGATGCAGACAAATTGGATTTTAAAACTGTTTTTGGCTACAAGTTACCTAAAGGTTATATGATGTCTCTGGGTGAAGGAGGTATAAGAGCTTATAATGGAGGAGAGACAGTGATTGATGGTGTGGAATATAGAAGGGGAACATCTAACCCTACGATTATCAATTGCACAGTGAAAAACATGAGATCAGGAATTACGCTAACTCATGCTACAGGAAAAAAATATGTCAAGGGCTGTACACTTATTGGTAATGAAAGAGGATTTTGTATTGGTAATGGAGATATTGTAGACTGTTATGCTGATACTCAATATGGTCCAGCATTAGGAGTAGATTATACACGTGATCAAGGTACGAATGCTGATATTACCTTATTGTCCTATAAAGGGGAATCTTATAACGGTAGTGGTCATGCAGCCATCATTATAGGAAGCAATCATAAAATAACTCTTCGTTCTGCAGTGTCCAATCCAGATCAAAATTTAAAAATTAATATTGGTGGAGACAATCATACAATTGGTCTTCTTCAAAGAGATGAGAATTATTCGGCTTCAAATATAATCTTGCATAATCTTACTGGTTATCCTGTTATTCTTGACGAAAACAGTAAAAATTGTACGGGTATATCTGTGGGGAAAGTGAGTGATGAAGGTTTCAATAATCATGTATTTAATAATTCCACACTCAATAAATAAATCTATTTGTTGAGTGTTTTTGTGGGTTTAGTTTCTTTAACACCAGATGTTTGGTGTCGAAATCCTGTCTTGAATAAATTTAGTGCATATAACATCTTTCCGTTTCATTGAGTTTGTGTCTTGTTTTTCAAAGTCTCCAAAAAACAACACCTTGTATTGTCTTATTATACCAAATGAATTTCAGAGTGGTTGATAATAAATTTGATTTATTTTTTTCTTTAGAAGAAATAAAAAAGATAAGCATAGCCGTAGATTACGGTTCTATTTTATATTGAAATATAAAAGAAATAGAAACTAATTTAGTTTGATGTTTATTTGGTATTACTACTATCATACCTTAAAAGATGCTAGATATCTCTCTAAAGTCTGTGCCTTTTTTTAATAGATGTGTTGCAATGCTATGGCTGAGAGTATGGCAGTTACAGTTTTTTAAATACAGGTTATTCTTAGCTAATCATTTACATTAAACTTTAGTGATAATTCATTGTCGCTTGGAATATCGTAGTCTTCACAAGATTTCTTTAAGAAGGAGTAATTCTCTGATGGAATATCTACCCAAAAATCATTTCCAAAAAGTTTGAAAAAATAACGTTCATCTATATGTTTTTGGAAAACCTCTTGTATTTCTGAATGATAATTATATTTAGTAGTATTATCTATTGAATCAATATACATAGTTTTTATAATCTTTTTTTGAGATATCGAATATATGTTGTGTCTTTACAGAAAAGAATGTTTTTGGGTTCTCCACTTCCTCCATTCCAATTAATGTCTTCTTGGGGTATTGAAATTTTATACTTATAACTATATGTTCCATAATAATGGTTTGTAAGAACGCCCCATGATGAGCTTGCTTTAGTGATTTTTTCAACAACTAAATACTTGCCATTAGGAAGCGTCTTGCTGGTCTTGTCAGTTGCCTCTTCTGTATTATAAGTACAGCTAATAAATAGGCAATTTAGTAATATTATAAGAAAGGTTACTTTTCTTATGTTAGATTTGGATTTCATTTTTTTTCTTTGACTAGTAGAGTAGAGCCTGACAGTTCCTTTCCTTTATTATTTTTTATCAATCCTGTTTTCTGTACAAATTTCAGATATAATACTATCTTTGCTTTGCCAAAAAAATTTAAAACAACTTTTCTACGAATGCCTAATCTAGTAAAAAATAACCAGGGTAAACTCACGCTTTTTTCAAGTTAATTCGATTGGCTTGTAGTTGTTTATGTATTACACTGATAATCAAGTAAATATAATTATGGATTCAAAAAGTAAATTAGTCAGTATTTTTGGTAAGGTAGAAGACCCTAGAAG
>NZ_JBAHZZ010000181.1:0-33484 GCF_037132785.1 Flavicella sp.
AACTTGAAGAGGTCATCTTAACATCTAATAATACCAAACCCTATGTTAAAGGAAAGAAAAAGTCAAAATCAAAAAATGAAGTGTTTTTTGCTATACCAAAGGCGAAAAATCAAAATTTGGGAGCCGAAATTGGAAGGAAATTTTCAATTGGCTCGAAAAAGCCAAGTTTACTTAAAGAATTTAAGTTTTTTATTAAAAAAAATAATTTTGATAAAGTAAAATTCAGGATTAATCTATATACTATAAAAGATAAGTTCCCTTCTAAAAATATTAACAAAGAAAATATTTATATAGAAGTTAAAAATAAATCTACGGGATGGATAACAATTAATTTAACAGATTATGATATTAACATACAACAAGATATTATTATAACAGCCGAATGGATTGAAGGCTCAAAAAATGGAGATGAATTAAGTCTACCAATGTTAATTCCATCATTTAGTTCAGTACATTATTACAAATATGGTTCTCAATCAAAATGGAAAAAGTATAAAATGATTTCAACAGCAATGATTTTAACTTATGAACAATAATTCAACAAAGGAAATAAATATTGTTTCTTAAAATAAAAATAACGAAATGGCAACAAAGTGTATAATTTATTGCTACTTCTTGCTAAATAAAAGGTAAATAATTTTTATTAAGTTAGTGTTTAATTGAAAGTTTTGTACATGTAACAAACCATACACAGACAGTCAGACTGTCTAAAAACTATTTCAAAACAATCACATTTATTTTAAATTGATTTTTTTAGAACATTCAACCTATACTGTAACTTGCGAATAGTGTAATACGTCGAATAAACTCTTTTTAGAATTTTTAAAAAAAATTCAGACAACTCAATAAAAAAGAACGCGATTAAAATGACATTCCAGGCTCACAAATTACAGCCTGCTTTCCTTTTTGAAAAAGAATCGCATCCAAATTACCTCCCAAAATAATTTCATTATCAATTACATTTAACCAGCTACCCTCAGGTAAACCTATTACTGGAATTTCATTAAAAACATGAAACTCTTTGATTCTAGTTTCTCTAGTTTCTCCTTTATGAGTAGAGTTCTTACCCTCTGTAATAAAATGAGCATTTATATTAAACGGAATAATTTCTAAAGTTTTAAAACTCTCAGGCATAATGATTGGCATATCATTAGTTGTCTGCATATTTACTCCACAGATATTACTTCCTGCGCTAGTTCCCAAATAAGGGGTTCCTTTTTCAATTGCCGTGCTTAGCGTATCCATAAGTCCTTTCTCATACAAACTAGCTACAAGCACAAAAGTATTTCCTCCCCCTACAAAAATAGCTTCTGCATGCTCTATCTCATTTTTAGGGTTTTCGAAACTATGAACTCCCTTAACTTCAATTCCCAAAAACTCAAAACCTTTTTTCGCAATTTCTGTATAATCATCATAAGATATACCACCAGGTCTTGCATATGGTATAAAAAGAATACTAGACACTGCATTAAATAATTTTTTCAATTCTGGTTGTAAATATTCCAAATAACGACTTCCATGGCTCGTTGATGAACTAGCCAAAATAACATTCCTCATAATATTTCATTTAATTATCGATAAAAAACAAAATTAGTTATTAAATATCTGAGATAAAAACGCATCTTTACTTTTCAATCTCTTTTAAATGAAATTTGTTTACCTATTTTGCTTTCTTGTTTTTTTAACTTTGTGTTCATTTGCCATGCATAAATTTTACATGAGTGTTACCCATATAAAATTTGTACCTAAACAAGAAGTTCTACAAATTACCATGCGTTTATTTATTGATGATTTACAATTTGAACTTAATACCCTAAACAAAACCACAATAGAACTTGCTACAGATCGAGAACCAAAAAAAATTGATAGTATTTATATGAATTATCTTTCAAATAATTTTTCTGTTGAAGTTAACAAACTACCTAAAAACCTAACATTTATAGGCAAAGAATATGATAGTGACATGGCTGTTTTTTATCTAGAGATCCCTAAAATAAAAGAGATAAAAAATATTCGAATAGAAAACAACATCTTGAACAAATCTTTTACTGACCAAAAGAATATCGTAAAATTTAATATCAACCAAAAACAAAAAAGTTTTATCTTAATAAAAGACAAATTAATTGCTTTAATTAATTATTAACACTCCATACTATTAAAAATATCTACATTTACAGCTTTATAAAATATATACAATGAAAAAACTCTATTCTATCATTACTCTTTTTATATTTCTACTGAATATTGCTGCCATCGCTCAGGAAATAGAAATTAAAGAAGGACATACAAACCAAAACAAATTCAGACAACTAAAAGACAAATTTACTACTCCAAACAGTCAGCATACAGCTTCAGGTGCACCAGGAGTAAATTATACCCAACAGCAGGTTGATTATAAAATAGATGTAATTTTAGATGATGCCAATCAAAAATTAATGGGAGATGAATCTATTGTATATCACAATAATTCGTCGGATATTTTAGAGTATTTATGGGTTCAGTTGGATCAAAATAAAAGAGCTAGAAACTCTAAATCTCCGGATATTGAAGGAGGTGGACCAGAAGTTTTATATAGTCCTGAAAAATTTTATGCTGATTTTATCGACAAACCTTTTGATGGAGGTTTTAATATAATACATGTAAAAGATTCAAGAGGAAAAGACCTTTCTTATAAAATAAATCGAACAATGATGCGTATTGATTTACCGAAACCACTGGCTTCAGGTAAAAAATTTAAATTTCAAATCAAATGGTGGTATAACATCAATAATCATGTTCCACAAAGAGATCGATCTGGCTACGAACATTTTGAAGCAGACGGTAATAATTTATACGTAATTGCACAATTTTATCCCCGTTTAGCCGTATACAACAACGTTGAAGGATGGCAAAACATGCAATTCTGGGGAAGAAGTGAATTCGCTTTAGAATTTGGTGATTTTAAAGTAAATATTACAACGCCTAAAGATCATATTTTAAATGCTACTGGAGTTTTGACCAATGCAAAAAAAGTGCTTACAAAAACACAACTAAAAAGATTAGAAGAGGCTAAAACTTCGTTTGATAAACCAGTAATTATTGTAACACAAGAAGAGGCTGTTGAAGCTGAAAAGAAAAACAGCACAGAGACTAAAACTTGGTCTTTTGATGCTAGAAATGTTCGTGATTTTGCTTTTGCCTCTTCTAGAAAATTTATCTGGGATGGTATGGCTGTTGATATCAATGGAAAAACTGTGATGGCATACTCTTTATACCCTAAAGAGGGAAATCCACTTTGGGAAGAATACTCGACAATAGTAGTCGCACATACATTAAAAGAATACTCATCTTATACTTTCGATTACCCTTACCACAAGGCAATTTCAGTTCATTCTAAAAATCAAGGAATGGAATACCCTCAAATCTGTTGGAACTATGGTCGCCCAAGACCCGACGGAACTTATGACGACAGAACTAGAGATGCTATGATTGGCGTAATTACACATGAAATAGGTCACAACTTTTTCCCAATGATTGTTAATTCTGATGAACGTCAATGGACCTGGATGGATGAAGGATTAAATTCTTTTATAGAGACCTTAACAGAAATCGCATTCGATGAAAATTTTGACACAGGAAACCTACCAAAAGACATCATTCCCTATATGGATGGAGATCAAAGCAACATCTCTCCGATTATGACTCAAGGAGGCAGCGTACACCAATTTGGCCCAAATTCCTATACAAAACCTGCAGCAGGATTGTATATGTTGAGAGAAACAATTATGGGTCATGAATTATTCGATTACGCATTCAAAACGTATGCACAAAGATGGATGTTTAAACACCCAACACCTGAAGATTTTTTTAGAACAATGGAAGATGCTTCTGCTGTAGATTTAGATTGGTTTTGGAGAGGATGGTTTTATACAACAGACTTTTGCGATATCGGTATAAAAAGTGTAAATCAATATAGAGTAACTAGCAAACCAACATCAAAAATTATTGAGCTAGCAAAAAAATATGGAATCCCTGTAGAACAAATAAGACCAGGAGTATATCTTACTACCGATCCCATAACTGAGGGAGAACCTAAAACAGCTTTAGATATAAAAATCTTAAAAGACTATATAGATAATCATTATGAGGATAAATCAAATATTGAAATCCCTGAGTATTTTTACGAAATTACTTTTGAAAAACCGGGAGGATTAGTAATGCCAATTATTGTAGAATATACCTATGCTGATGGTTCTAAAAAAACTAAAAAGTATCCTGCACAAATTTGGCGTAAAAATGATAAAGAAGTTAACAAAGTTGTCGCTTCTAAAAAAGAAATTATAGGTATTGTTATAGATCCAAATTTCGAAACTGCAGATGTCAATACCGAAAACAACAGTTGGCCAAGAGAAGAAAAATCTGATTTTGATAAGAAAAAGGAAGAATTTTCTAATAAATAAACCTTCTAACAACACAAAAAAAACCGTTCAGATTGGACGGTTTTTTTTATGTCTACCAACTTTATAAGTTTGTTAACATCTTCCCTTTTATTAACACATAATTAATCGTATTTTTGACTTTTATAATTACACAATTGAATGGGAAAAATCATTGCAATCGCTAATCAAAAAGGAGGTGTAGGAAAAACTACCACAACGGTAAATCTTGCAGCTGCGCTAGGGGTTTTAGAAAAAAAAATACTACTTATCGACGCTGATCCACAAGCAAATGCTTCTTCTGGGTTGGGAGTTGATATTGAAGCAATTACGGTAGGCACCTACCAAATCTTAGAACATACTGTATCTGCTAAAGAGGCGATTCATACAACTACCTCTCCGAATGTAGATATTATCCCTGCGCATATTGACTTAGTTGCTATTGAAATTGAACTTGTTGATAAAGAGGATAGAGAATATATGTTGAAAAAATCCTTAGAACAAATTAAGGATTCTTACGATTATATTTTAATTGATTGTGCTCCCTCATTAGGATTGATTACCTTGAATGCTTTGACTGCTGCAGATTCTGTAATTATTCCAATACAATGTGAATATTTTGCATTAGAAGGTTTAGGAAAATTATTAAACACGATAAAAAGTGTTCAAAGAATACACAATGCCGATTTAGATATTGAAGGACTTTTGTTAACGATGTTTGACTCTAGACTTCGATTGTCAAATCAAGTTGTAGAAGAAGTAAGAAAGCATTTTAGTGAAATGGTTTTTTCTACTATTATTCAAAGAAATACGCGTTTGGGCGAAGCTCCTAGTTATGGCGAAAGTATCATTGCATATGATGCAACAAGTAAGGGTGCCGAAAATTATATTAGTTTGGCTAATGAAGTATTAAAAAAGAACTCGTGATGGCAAAAGCTACTAAAAAACAAGCTTTAGGACGTGGTTTATCTGCGCTATTAAATGATAATTCATCGACAAAAACAAACGATGCTTATTCTGTTGGAAACATTGTGGAACTTGACTTAAATATCATAGAAGTTAACCCTTTCCAACCTAGAAGTAACTTTAACGAAGTTGCTTTGACAGAATTAGCTAATTCTATCAAAGAACTTGGAGTTATTCAACCTATAACAGTCAGAAAATTAGATGATAATACTTTTCAACTCGTATCTGGAGAGAGACGATTTAGAGCTTCTAAATTAATTGGTAACAAAACAGTACCTGCGTATATTAGAACGGCCAATGACCAAGAAATGTTGGAAATGGCTTTGGTTGAAAACATTCAACGTAAGAACCTAGACCCTATTGAGATAGCTCTATCTTACGAAAGACTTGTTGAAGAAATCAATTTAACTCAAGAAGAATTAAGTACTCGTGTAGGAAAAAAAAGATCTACAGTTACAAATTACTTAAGACTTTTAAAACTAGACCCAATTATTCAAACAGGAATGAGAGACGGTTTTCTTTCTATGGGACATGGTAGAGCATTGATAAACATAAATCATATTGATCATCAACTTGTCATTTACGAAAGAATTTTAAAAGAGAAATTGTCTGTTCGTCAAACGGAGGACTTAGTTAAAGAATTGAAATCCCCTGATGCGATTAAAAAACCAACTAAATTATCTACTCCGTCTTTTGTAAAAACGGGTATTCCAACGATTAGTGAATTCTTCGGTCATAAAATTTCGGTTTCAGTAAATACCAAAGGAAAAGGAAAAATATCTATCCCTTTTCATTCAGAAGAAGATTTTAATAGAATAAAAAATTTATTAGAATAAGTGCTGATTAAATATACATATACTTGTATCTTTTTACTCTTACTGTGTTTCGGTTCAGTAAAAAGTCAGACGACTAGCATTCCACAACTCACCAGTGAAGATGTAATTAAAACTGAAGGATATGATCCTTTAACTCCTTCAAGAGCTGCTTTTTATTCTGCAATTGTTCCAGGGTTAGGACAAGTATATAATAATCAATACTGGAAACTGCCATTTGTATACGGAGCGATGGCTACAAGTATGTATTATTTTACTATTAATAATAGTGAATATAAAAGATATCGTACTGCCTATAAATTAAGAGAAGCAGGTTTTCAAGATGAATTTACTTATGATGATGGAACTTCTGTGATTTCTAGAGAAGGATTGGTAAGTGCTCAAAAAGTATATAAACAAAATCGAGAAACCTCACTAATATTATTTCTAGGTTTTTATGTCCTTCAAATAGTAGACGCTAGTGTAAGTGCCCATTTATTACAATTTAACATCGATGATAATATTACATTAAACCCACAAATATATACTGAACCTAACACTAAAACTTCTTTTGTTGGGCTCACGTTTAATTACAAATTTTAAGATGAAGATAGCTTTATTAGGATACGGAAAAATGGGACAAACAATCGAAAAGATTGCCCTTGACCGAGGACATGAAATCGTATTAAAAGTTGACAAAGACAGTCCTGAATATGATATTTCAGTTGCAGATGTTGCTATTGATTTTAGTATTCCAGACTCTGCCGTTTCAAACATTAGCAACTGTTTAAATTCACAAATTCCAATTATTTCTGGAACTACAGGATGGCTGGATCACTTTGATAAAATAAAAGCCCTTTGTACTAAAAAAGAAGGAGCCTTAATTTATGCTTCAAATTACAGTTTAGGAGTAAATATCTTTTTTGAACTAAACAATCAATTGGCGAAAATGATGTCTAACTTAGATCAGTATAATGTTTCTATGGAAGAAATTCATCACAAACAAAAATTGGATGAACCAAGTGGAACTGCAATCACTCTTGCTGAAAGCGTAATTGAACACACAAAAAACACTCAGTGGGAATTAGACAAAGCAACTCAAGATAATAGTATTCCTATTTCTGCGATTAGAAGTCCTGAAGTTCCAGGTACTCATCTAATTACATATAATTCAATAGTCGATAAAATTGACATCAAACATACAGCACATAACAGACAAGGTTTTGCTTTAGGTGCTGTAGTTGCAGCAGAATGGATTATAGGGAAGAAAGGAGTGTTCTCTATGAAAGACGTATTAGGAATTTGACACATTACTAACAAGTCAATTGAACTTATTTAAGCACCTTTAATAAAAAATATTTTATGACACTTACGGAATGGATAATTGTGATTCTTACAATTCAAGGAATTCACTTTTTAGGAACTTGGAAATTATATCAAAAAGCTGGTAGAAAACCTTGGGAAGCAATCGTACCTATTTACAATGCAATTGTTTTAATGCAAATTATTAACCGTCCTAAATGGTGGGTGATATTACTGTTTATTCCCGTAATTAATTTGATTATGTTTCCGGTAATATGGGTAGAAACTTCTAGAAGTTTTGGGAAAAACTCTACTATTGACACTTTTTTAAGTGTTTTTCTCCTTGGATTCTATGCGTATTATTTAAATTATCTAGCTGAAGTAAACCATATAGAAGATAGAAGCTTAGCTCCTAAAACCGAAGTTGGCGAATGGGTAAGCTCTATATTATTTGCTATCGTTGCTGCAACTATAGTACATACTTATATCATGCAGCCTTATACCATCCCTACATCATCTTTAGAAAAATCATTACTTGTAGGTGACTTCTTATTTGTCAGTAAATTTCATTTTGGGGCAAAAATCCCTACCTCTGTGATTGCTGCTCCTATGGTACATGATACGTTGCCTTTTATTAAAACAAAATCTTATGTCTATAATGATGATCCAACTAAGAAAAACTCACTTTTAAATAAATTTCAATTACCATATTTTAGGTTACCAGGTTTTCAAAACATCAAGCGAAACGAAATTGTTGTTTTTAACTGGCCTGCTGATACAGTACGTCAATTCTTTACTAAAGATAGACGATACGAAAAACCAATTGATAAAAAATCCAATTATGTAAAACGTTGTGTTGGTATCGCAGGGGACACCTTAGAAATTATAGATGGTTTTATATATATCAATGGAGAAAGGTCTATCATGCCAGAAAGAGCAAAACCTCAATTTTATTATACAGTTGATACTGATGGTAAAAACATGAGCGATAATATGATTTACAACACCTATAATGTCAATAGAGGAGAAGCTAGAACAGCATATCAAGAATATGTATTACCCTTATCATATGAAAACCAACTGTATCAAAAATTTGGTAAAGATTATCTTCTAAACAGAAAGTACTTATTGAATCTAGATGAAGCAAATGCACAAAAACTTAAAAACAACAAACTAATAAAAAGTGTTGTAAGAAATATTCAACCCAAAGGTGAAGCTGAAGCTGTTTTCCCATCCATCAAAAGAAACTGGAACAAAGATAATATGGGACCAATCTATATCCCAAAAGAAGGAGCAACTGTAGCACTAGACATCAACTCATTAGAATTATATCAAAAAATCATTTCAGAATACGAATACAATACATTATCTGTTGAAGGTAATTCTATTTTCATAAATGGAAAAAAAGTTAATTCTTACACTTTTAAACAGAATTACTATTGGATGATGGGAGACAACCGTCACAACTCAGAAGATTCTCGTTATTGGGGATATGTACCTTTTGATCATGTTGTTGGAAAACCAGTTTTTGTATGGTTTAGTTGGAATACATATGGCAAAGGATTGGATAAAGTTAGATGGGAAAGGTTGTTTACTACTGTAAATGGAGAAGGACCTATCAAATCTTATTTTTATTATTTCTTAGCATTTATTGTATTGTATATTGGATACAGTCAATATAGAAAAAGAAAGTCCAAATAATTTAGGTACTATGATTCTTGTACATCCGACGTATTTCTCCCCTATTGCACAATATGCTGCAATTTATGGGGGGAAAAAAATTGTTTTTGAATTTGAAGATAATTATCAAAAACAAACCTATAGAAATCGTTGTTATATAGGTGGTGCCAATGGAAAACAATTATTAAACATCCCTGTTAAACACAATAAAACATCAGAAAAAACCAAAACTAAAGATATAGAAATCGATTATGATACTTCTATTTGGTATAAAAAGCATCTTAAGTCTTTACAATCTGCCTATAGAGGATCTCCATTTTATGAATATTATGAGCATGATATCATAGATGTTTTCAAAAAAAAACATAAATTTCTCATTGACTTAAATATAGATATCCATCATTTTGTAATGGAAGTATTACAACAAGAATCTAGTTTTATTAAAACGAAACAATTTAATCTTAATTCTCCATATAAGGATTTAAGACAACTTTGTAGTGTAAAAAAAGAAAACGCCTACAATTTCCCTAAATATACACAAATGTTTGACGACAAACACGGTTTTCAACAAAACTTAAGTATCTTAGACTTACTATTTATGGAAGGTCCTACTTCATATAAATACCTGCAGTTTATTACTAAAACAACTCCATAGGTTAAGCATTTAAAAAAATAACGTTAATAATTAATTATTAATTATATATTACTTTTATAACAAATACTTTCCTTAAATATATATACCGCTCACCTATGAACGAATTATACATTTTCATGAATAATATCTCTCCATTATCCGAAACGTCTTATAATATATATATGGATATGTGTAAGAATAAAACGTTTAAGGCAGGAACTATATTGACAGAGATAGATACCGTTCCTGAATACCTTTACTTTATAAAAACTGGAGTAGCACGGTCTTTTAGCGTGACCGAAAAAGGAGTTGAATATATCAGATCTCTGGTTAGCACTAACAATATATTAGCTGCCACAGAAGCCCTTATCACAAAACAACCAAGTAAAGTAGCTTGTCAATGCTTAACTGATTGTGATGTTATAGTAGTCGATTATAATCTACTGACTCAAAAATGTAAAGAAAACATAGAAATAGCTGGATGGTATACAAAAATACTTGAATTACATTATATGAATTCACAAAAAATAAATACTGAACTATTAACGATGAATGCTACACAACGGTATCTCATACTTCAAAAAAGGATTCCGAATATTGATAATTTAATCAATCAATACCATATTGCTTCCAGGTTAGGAATCACACCTATTCAATTAAGTAGGATAAGAAAGAAATTATATAGTAAATAAAAAAAGCCGTTACATGTGTAACGGCTTTTTTATTTATTAAATACTTAACGAATTAGCTTCTTGTATTTGATACGTTTTGGCATTAAATCACCTCCCAAACGTTTCTTTTTATTTTCTTCATATTCAGAAAAGCTTCCTTCAAAATAATATACTTGAGAATCACCTTCAAAAGCCAAAATATGAGTACAAACCCTATCTAAAAACCATCTATCATGTGAAATAACTACTGCACAGCCGGCAAAATTATCTAAACCTTCTTCTAATGCTCTCAATGTATTTACATCCAAATCATTTGTAGGCTCATCTAATAACAGTACATTACCTTCCTCTTTTAAGGTCATTGCCAAATGTAATCTGTTACGTTCTCCACCTGATAAGGTATTCACTTTTTTATTTTGGTCAGAACCGCTAAAATTAAATCTACTCAAATAAGCTCTAGAATTCACCATCTTACCTCCCATCATAATTAGGTCTTGTTCATCAGCAAAATTAGCCCAAATAGAACGTTCAGGGTCAATATCGGAATGTGATTGATCAACATATGCAATCTTTGCAGTTTCTCCTACCGTAAATGATCCAGAATCAGGTTGTTCCTCTCCCATAATCATTTTAAAAATGGTTGTCTTACCAGCACCATTCGGTCCGATAATACCAACGATACCATTTGGAGGTAAATTAAATTCTAAATTATCATATAATAATTTATCACCAAAGGCTTTTGAAACCGATTTGGCATCAATTACATTAGAGCCTAACCTAGGTCCATTAGGAATATAAATTTCTAATTTTTCCTCTTTTACTTTTTGGTCTTGGTTCATCAATTTATCATAACTCGCCAAACGAGCTTTTGACTTAGATTGACGTCCTTTTGCTCCTTGACGTACCCATTCCAGTTCTCGTTCTAGTGTTTTCTGACGTTTAGAAGCTGTTTTATCTTCACGAGCCATACGTTGAGATTTTTGATCCAACCAAGATGAATAATTTCCTTTCCATGGAATTCCTTCGCCACGATCCAATTCCAATATCCACCCTGCAATATTATCTAAAAAATACCTATCATGTGTTACTGCAATTACGGTTCCCTTATATTGTGCTAAATGATGTTCTAACCAGTGTACAGACTCAGCATCTAAGTGATTCGTAGGCTCATCTAATAACAGAATATCAGGTTGTTGTAGCAACAACCTACATAAAGCAACTCTACGTTTTTCTCCTCCAGACAATACTGATATTAATTTATCAGGTTCAGGTGTCCGTAATGCATCCATAGCTATTTCTAACTTTGTATCTAACTCCCAAGCATCAGATGCATCTATTTGATCTTGTAGTTCTGCCTGACGACTCATTAACTTCTCCATTTTGTCGGCGTCAGAGTACACTTCTTCCAATCCAAACTGATCATTTATCTTATTGTATTCATCTAAAATTGCAACCGTTTCAGCAACCCCTTCTTTAACAATGTCTAATACTGTTTTTGTTTCATCTATTATCGGTTCTTGTTCTAAGAAACCAACAGAATAACCTGATAAAAAATTAATATCTCCTTGATAGTTCTTTTCTACACCTGCTATAATTTTTAAAAGAGATGATTTACCAGAACCATTCAATCCTAAAATTCCAATTTTAGCTCCATAAAAGAAACTTAAATGAATATTTTTTAATACTTGCTTCCCAGTACTTTTGTAAGTTTTACTCAAACCTGACATGGAAAAAATGACTTTCTTATCGTCTGACATATAATTATGTATAATTAATAATTTATTAAAAAAGCTAATATATAAACATTAGCTAAAACAAAAGCATACAAATATCGTGAAATTGATTGAAAAAGGAGGTTAATTCGATCTTAAAAAACAAACTTATATACTTAACTTATACCAAATGAATTTCAGACTCGTTGGGAATTTAGAATTTATTATTAAAAATCAGTTCGAGTGATTTACTAATCCAAATAGGAAATATCTAATTATTTCAATCCAATTAAACAATACAGAAGAACCAAATACCACTCAATTAAGAACAATAACTTTCTAAAAAAAGATGCCCCAGGATATTAAACCCGATAGAGAATAAAAAAACGTTTGTTTTATTAAGCTTGACCAGTTGGTCCAAAATTCATAGGAATTGGAGGTTCGGCAGGTTCATTTATTTTTCCATTTGCTGCTTCAAAACGTTTGATGTTTTCAGCCAAGGCTTTTGTCAATCTTTTGGCATGTTCAGGAGTCAAAATAATTCTAGACTTGACCTTCGCTTTAGGTGTACCAGGCATAACATTGATAAAATCAACGATAAACTCAGATACCGAATGATTAATAATTACGAGGTTAGAGTAAGTACCTTCGGCAATTTTTTCATCTAATTCTATATTCAATTGTCCGTCTTTTTGTTGTTCTTTATTCATACGATAAATATATGTATAATGTGGTTAAAAAAAAAGATTGGTTCACAATTTCTCGTGAACCAATCCGATACTATATATAAAATCAACAAAGTTAATCTTAATTCAAACTTTCTTCGATTTCCGATTTAGGACCAACGATTATGTTCTTGTAAGAACGCATACCTGTTCCGGCAGGAATTCTTTTACCAACAATAACATTCTCTTTTAATCCTTCTAAGTAATCAATTTTACCACTTACAGCAGCTTCATTCAACACCTTAGTAGTTTCCTGGAAAGAAGCGGCAGAAATAAATGATTTCGTTTGTAACGAAGCTCTAGTAATACCTTGTAAGATTTGCTCTGCTGTTGCAGGTTTAGCATCTCTCGCTACTACTAACGCTTTATCTTCACGACGTAATAAAGAATTTTCATCTCTTAATTTACGAGCAGAAATAATTTGTCCTGCTATTAAATCATCAGATCCTCCAACTTCTTCAACAACTTTCATTCCGAAAATTTTATCATTCTGTTTGATAAAGTCATTTTTATGAACTAATGAATTCTCTAGAAATAATGTATCTCCAGAATCAATCATTCTAACTTTACGCATCATTTGACGAACAACAACTTCAAAATGTTTGTCGTTAATTTTTACTCCTTGTAGACGGTATACCTCTTGAATTTCATTAACCAAGTACTCTTGTACTTTAGCTGGTCCTTGAATTTTAAGAATGTCGTTAGGTGTTGTTGCACCATCAGATAACGGCATACCAGCTTTGATAAAGTCATTCTCTTGCACTAGGATTTGATTAGAAAGTTTTACTAGATACTTTTTAATATCTCCTAATTTAGATTCAACGATAATCTCACGGTTACCACGTTTAATTTTACCGAATGAAACAACACCATCGGTTTCAGCAACTACTGCAGGGTTAGAAGGATTACGTGCTTCAAATAATTCAGTTACACGGGGTAAACCTCCTGTAATATCACCTGCTTTACCAGATTTACGAGGTATTTTTACTAAGACTTTACCAGCCTCAATAATTTCTCCGTCGTCAATCATTAAATGAGACCCTAAAGGTAAACTGTAAGAACGTAATGTCTCACCATCATCTCCTTCAATTATCAATGCAGGAATTATTTTTTTATTTTTAGATTCTGTAATTACTTTTTCTTGGAATCCTGTTTGTTCATCAACTTCAACGGTATAGTTAATTCCCCTTTCAACATTGTCAAAAACAATTTTACCGCCAAATTCAGAAACAATTGTACCATTAAAAGCATCCCATTGACAAACTACATCTCCTTTTTTGATTTTCTTCTTTCCTTTCACGAAAATATGAGAACCATAAGGAATGTTATTTGAACTCAATACCAATCCAGTAACTTCGTCAATAATTTTAATTTCAGAAGTCCTTGAGATTACTATCTCTACTTTATTTCCATGACCATCATCACCATTGACTGTTTTCAAATCTTCGATTTCAACTTTACCCACAAATTTAGCAACCAATTTATTATCTT
The DNA here is from genome assembly GCF_037132785.1 of Flavicella sp. Taxonomy (GTDB): domain Bacteria; phylum Bacteroidota; class Bacteroidia; order Flavobacteriales; family Flavobacteriaceae; genus Flavicella. The sequence goes on from NZ_JBAHZZ010000181.1 coordinate 14,409, forward strand.
CAGAAATATTTCCTGCTACCCCTCCAACGTGGAAAGTTCTCAGTGTTAACTGAGTTCCTGGCTCTCCAATCGACTGTGCTGCAATTACACCAACAGCTTCACCTCTTTGAACCAAAGTACGAGTTGCTAAACTCTGACCATAACAACTAGCACATATTCCAGTAGCAGCCTCACACGTTAATGGAGAACGTACTTCTATAGAGTCAATACCTGATAATTCAATTTCTTTAGCAGCTTCATCAGAAATTAAAGCAGTAGATCCTAAGATTACTTCTTTAGTTATTGGATGAAACACTTCATGCAACGTAAAACGTCCCACAATTCTTTCACTTAATGATTCAACTATTTCATCATTTTTCTTCAATGGACCTACTTCTAGCCCTCTTAATGTACCACAATCATCTTCATTGATAATTACATCTTGAGATACATCTACCAAACGACGTGTTAAGTAACCTGCATCAGCCGTTTTTAAGGCCGTATCTGCAAGTCCCTTACGAGCACCGTGTGTAGAAATAAAGTATTCCAAAATTGAAAGACCTTCCTTAAAGTTTGAAAGAATTGGATTTTCAATAATCTCTCCACCAGAAGCTGTAGATTTTTTAGGCTTCGCCATCAATCCACGCATTCCTGTCAACTGACGTATTTGCTCTTTAGATCCACGGGCTCCAGAATCAAGCATCATGAAAACCGAATTAAATCCTTGTTGATCTTCACGTAAACGTTTCATAGACAACTCTGTTAAACGATTATTTGTAGACCCCCAAATATCAATTACCTGATTGTAACGTTCATTATTTGTTAACATTCCCATGTTATAGTTTGCAATGACCACTTCAACTTCAGATTTTGCTTCATTGATCATTTCTTGTTTTTCTTCAGGGATAATAATATCACCTAAACTGAACGACAAACCACCTTGGAACGCAAACTTGAACCCCATCGTTTTAATATCATCTAAGAATTTTCCTGTAGTTGGAATATCAGTCGCTTTTAAAATAGCTCCAATAATATCTCTTAAGTTTTTCTTAGTCAATACTTCATTGATATATCCAGCTTTTGCAGGAACAACCTCATTAATCAACACTCTACCAACAGTAGTTTTGATTATTTTAGTTACTTGTTCACCCTTCTCATCAATATCTTGAGTTCTAACCTTAATTCCAGCATTTAGGTTTACAGCTCCTTCATTATAAGCAATATTTACTTCTTCTGGAGAGTAAAAAATCAACCCTTCTCCTTTAATATGAACCTCAGGAGTTGAAATTCTTTCCTTAGTCATATAATACAATCCAAGTATCATATCTTGAGAAGGAACAGTAACCGGTGCCCCGTTGGCAGGATTTAAAATATTAAGAGAAGCTAGTAATAACATTTGAGCTTCTAAAATAGCTTCAGGTCCTAATGGCAAGTGAACCGCCATTTGATCCCCATCAAAATCGGCATTAAATGCAGCACAGGCTAAAGGATGTAATTGAATTGCTTTACCTTCAATTAATTTAGGCTGAAAAGCTTGAATCCCCAAACGGTGAAGCGTAGGAGCACGGTTTAGTAATACTGGATGTCCTTTTAAAACATTTTCCAAAATATCCCAAACAACAGGCTCTTTTTTATCTATTATTTTCTTAGCAGATTTAACAGTTTTTACAATACCTCTTTCTATCAACTTTCGAATGACAAATGGTTTGTATAATTCTGCTGCCATTTCTTTTGGCAATCCACATTCAGACAATTTCAATTCTGGTCCAACAACAATTACAGAACGTGCAGAATAATCAACACGTTTCCCTAATAAGTTTTGTCGGAAACGACCTTGTTTTCCTTTTAATGAATCAGATAAAGATTTTAAAGGTCTATTTGATTCCGTTTTAACAGCTGATGCTTTACGTGTGTTATCAAATAATGAATCCACAGATTCTTGTAACATACGTTTTTCATTACGTAAAATAACCTCTGGAGCTTGAATTTCCATCAAACGCTTTAAACGATTATTACGAATAATTACTCTACGATATAAGTCATTTAAATCAGACGTAGCAAAACGACCACCATCTAAAGGCACCAACGGACGTAATTCTGGCGGTATTACAGGAATCGCCTTCATAATCATCCATGCTGGATTATTTTCTCTGTTTTTTGTAGAGTCTCTAAACGCTTCAACAACATTCAAACGTTTTAAAGCTTCTGTTTTACGTTGTTTCGAAGTTTCTGTATTTGCTTTGTGACGTAATTCATATGACAAGGCATTCAAATCAATACGATCCAACAAATCTATTAAACATTCAGCTCCCATCTTAGCGATGAATTTATTAGGATCTGTATCGTCTAAATATCTGTTTTCCAGTGGAATTGTCTCCAAAATATCAAGATACTCTTCTTCTGTTAAGAAGTCCATTTTTTGTAATGGAGTACCGTCCAAATTAGATGCGACACCTGATTGAATTACGACATAACGTTCGTAGTAAATGATCATATCTAACTTCTTAGATGGCAAACCTAAAAGGTAGCCCATCTTATTAGGTAATGATCTAAAGTACCAAATATGAGCAATTGGCACTACCAAATTGATATGACCTACTCTATCTCTACGTACTTTTTTCTCTGTTACTTCTACCCCACAACGATCACAAACAATACCTTTATAACGGATTCTTTTGTATTTTCCACAGGCACATTCAAAATCCTTAATAGGACCAAAAATACGCTCACAGAACAAACCATCTCTTTCTGGTTTGTGTGTACGGTAATTTATTGTTTCTGGTTTTAATACTTCTCCTTTTGAGATATCTAAAATAGTCTCTGGAGAGGATAAACCAATTGATATTTTACTGAATTTTCTTACAGTGTATCTATCTTCTTTTCTTGCCATGGTAAATGGATTCGAATTTAAAATGTAAATAATATTTTCCTGTTCTGACTTTATATAATGGCTAATAAGAATTTCTGCTTATAGCCCTCATATATTTAGTCTTCTAACCTAACGTCCAATCCTAAACCTTTCAGTTCATGCATTAATACATTAAATGATTCAGGTAAACCTGGCTCAGGCATTTGCTCTCCTTTTACGATTGCTTCGTAAGTTTTTGCTCTACCCAATACATCATCAGATTTAACTGTTAAGATTTCTCTTAAGATACTAGAAGCACCATATGCCTCTAATGCCCAAACTTCCATCTCTCCAAAACGCTGACCTCCAAATTGGGCTTTACCTCCAAGTGGTTGTTGCGTAATCAATGAGTAAGGTCCGATAGAACGAGTATGCATCTTATCTTCAATCATATGACCTAATTTAATCATATAAATGATACCAACAGTTGCTGGTTGATCGAAACGCATTCCAGTTCCTCCATCATACAAATATGTATGTCCAAATCTAGGTACACCTGCCTCGTCAGTCAATTCATTAATCTGATCTAATGAAGCTCCATCAAAAATTGGAGTTGCATAAGTTTGACCAAGTTTTTGACCTGCCCAACCTAATACTGTTTCATAAATCTGACCAATATTCATACGAGATGGCACTCCTAATGGGTTCAATACAATATCTACAGGTGTTCCGTCTTCCAAGAACGGCATGTCCTCAGCTCTTACGATACGAGCAACAATACCTTTATTTCCATGACGTCCCGCCATTTTGTCCCCTACTTTCAATTTACGTTTCTTTGCAACATAAATTTTAGCTAGTTTTAAAATTCCTGCAGGCAACTCATCTCCTACACTAATTGTAAACTTATTACGACGCAATGATCCTTGTAGATCACTGACTTTAATTTTATAATTGTGAATTAATTCACTAATCATCTCATTTAAAGCGACATCTGTAGTCCAAGAACCTTTTGTTAAATGCGTATAATCATTTACAGAGTTTAACATCTTAAGTGTATACTTCTTTCCTTTAGGAAATACATCTTCACCTAAGTCATTCTGTACACCTTGAGAAGTTTTCCCAGTTACAAGATTGAATAATTTCTCTATTAATGAATCTTTTAACGATTCAAACTTCACAGTGAAATCATTTTCTAATTTAGCAATATCTTCTTTATCTCGAGTTCTCTTAGATTTATCTTTTACAGCTCTCTGAAATAATTTTTTATCAATTACTACACCTCTTAGTGATGGAGAAGCCTTTAATGAAGCATCTTTTACATCACCAGCTTTGTCACCAAAAATCGCTCGTAATAATTTTTCTTCTGGTGTTGGATCAGATTCACCTTTTGGAGTAATTTTACCTATTAAGATATCTCCAGGATTCACTTCCGCACCGATACGAATCATACCATTCTCATCTAAATCTTTTGTAGACTCTTCAGAAACGTTAGGAATATCATTCGTCAATTCTTCATTACCTAATTTTGTATCTCTAACATCTAAAGAGTACTCATCAATATGAATAGAAGTAAATATATCTTCTCTTACAACTTTTTCAGAAATTACAATCGCATCCTCAAAGTTATATCCTTTCCAAGGCATAAAGGCAACTTTCATATTTCTACCTAAGGCTAATTCACCTTTTTGAGTTGCATATCCTTCACAAAGGACTTGACCCTCTTCAACTCTATCTCCTTTTTTAACAATAGGTTTCAAGTTGATATTTGTTCCCTGGTTTGTTTTTCTAAACTTGATTAAATCATAAGATTTTTCATCAGAGTCAAAACTCACCATTCTTTCATCATCCGTTCTATCGTATTTAATGGTGATCTTATTAGAATCCACATATTTGATAACACCTGCTCCTTCTGAATTGATCAAGATTCTAGAATCTTTAGCAACTCTACGTTCTAAACCTGTTCCAACAATAGGAGCCTCAGGACGTAATAATGGAACTGCTTGACGCATCATGTTTGATCCCATTAATGCTCTATTGGCATCATCATGTTCTAAGAAAGGAATCAGTGATGCTGAAATAGATGAAATCTGGTTTGGAGACACATCCATATAACTTAATTCTTTAGGAGATACAACTGGAAAATCAGCCTCTTCTCTAGAAATAATTTTATCAGCAATAAACCTACCATCATCATCCAATTCTAAATTAGATTGAGCAAATTTATGTCCTTCTTCTTCCTCAGCACTTAAATAGATTGGATCATCTTTTGTATTAACAACACCATCAGTAACTTTTCTATACGCTGTTTCAATAAAGCCAAGGTGATTCACTTTTGCATACACTGCCAAAGATGAAATCAAACCAATATTTGGTCCCTCTGGAGTTTCAATTGGACATAAACGACCGTAATGTGTATAGTGAACATCACGAACCTCAAATCCAGCTCTTTCTCTTGAAAGTCCACCAGGTCCTAAGGCAGATAATCTACGCTTATGAGTAATTTCAGCTAATGGATTTGTTTGATCCATAAATTGAGATAACTGATTTGTTCCAAAGAATGAATTAATAACAGAAGACAAAGTCTTCGCATTAATCAAATCAATAGGAGTAAACACCTCATTGTCACGAACATTCATTCTTTCACGAATTGTACGAGCCATTCTTGATAATCCAACTCCAAATTGGCTAGCTAATTGCTCACCTACGGTTCTTACACGACGGTTAGATAAGTGATCAATATCATCAACTTCTGCTTTAGAGTTGATCAATTCAATCAAATACTTTACTATCGTAATAATATCATTCTTAGTTAAAACTTTAGCGTCTAAAGACTCATTAAGCTGTAACTTTTTATTCATTCTATAACGTCCTACTTCTCCTAAATTATAACGTTGTTCTGAGAAGAACAATTTATCAATAATTCCACGAGCCGTTTCCTCATCTGGCGGTTCAGCATTACGAAGTTGACGGTAAATATGTTCAACAGCTTCTTTTTCAGAATTTGTTGGATCTTTTTGAAGAGTATTGTGAATAATAGCATAATCTGCCATTTCATTATCCTCTTTGTGTAATAAAACAGTTTTAGCACCAGACTCGATGATTTCTTCAATATGCATTTTTTCAAGTACAATATCTCTATCTAAAACAATTTCATTTCTTTCAATTGAAACTACCTCTCCAGTATCTTCATCAACGAAATCTTCGTGCCATGATTTTAATACACGAGCTGCTAACTTGCGCCCTAATATTTTCTTCAAACCACTTTTCGAAACTTTCACCTCTTCAGCAAGGTCAAAAATTTCTAAAATATCTTTATCTCTTTCAAATCCGATTGCACGGAATAAAGTAGTAACGGGTAATTTTTTCTTTCTATCAATATAAGCATACATTACTTGATTGATATCTGTTGCAAATTCTATCCAAGATCCTTTAAAAGGAATCACTCTTGCAGAGTATAATTTGGTGCCATTTGCATGAAATGATTGCCCAAAGAAAACACCAGGTGAACGGTGTAACTGAGATACAACAACACGTTCAGCTCCATTGATCACAAAAGTACCTGAATCTGTCATATAAGGAATAGTTCCTAAATAAACATCTTGTACAATTGTTTCAAAATCCTCATGTTCAGGATCTGTACAATATAATTTTAAACGTGCTTTTAGAGGTACACTATGTGTCAAGCCTCTTTCGATACATTCTTGTATAGAGTATCTAGGTGGATCTACAAAGTAGTCTAGAAATTCCAATACAAAATTATTTCTTGTATCTGTGATTGGGAAATTATCCATGAAAGTTTTGTATAAACCTTCATCACTTCGCGAATCTGCTTTTGTTTTTAACTGGAAAAAATCTTGAAAAGATTTGATTTGAATATCCAAGAAATCGGGATAGTCTGTTGTTAATTTTGCCGATGCAAAGCTTATTCTTCCATTACTATTTTTCGTTGCCAAAGGAGAAAAAATTTTAGTTAAAATTATGTATTAAATAAAGAATAAATATAAATGCAAAAAATGGTTTAGGTCAAAAGGAGTTTTCCTTCAGACCTAAACCGTAATGTAATTATTGTGTAAAAAGCTTATTTAAGCTCTACTTCAGCTCCAGCATCTTCTAAAGATTTTACAAGTGCTTCCGCCTCATCTTTAGACACTCCTTCTTTGATTGGTGCTGGTGCACTATCAACGATACCTTTAGCTTCTTTCAATCCTAAACCAGTTAATTCTTTAACTAATTTTACAACTGCTAATTTAGAAGACCCTGCTGCTTTTAAGATTACATCAAATTCAGTTTGCTCTTCTACTGCTTCTGTTCCTCCTGCTGCTGGTCCTGCTACTGCCACTGCTGCTGCAGCTGGCTCAATACCATACTCATCTTTTAATATTGTAGCTAATTCGTTTACTTGTTTAACTGTTAAGTTAACTAATTGCTCTGCGAAATCTTTTAATTCTGCCATTTTGTGATTTTTTAAGGTAATGTAATATAATAATTTATTTGTGCGCTTATTCTATCTCTCTGATAAGGTCTTAACGATACCTGAAAGTGTCTGACCTCCTGATTGTAATGCTGAAATAACATTTTGAGCAGGTGATTGTAACAATCCAATAATATCTCCAAGTAACTCTTCTTTAGATTTGATGTTTACAAGATTATCTAATTGATCATCTCCTAAGTAAACAGATTCTTCGATATAAGCACCTTTTAATACTGGTTTGTCAGACTTTTTTCTAAATTCTTTAATTATCTTAGCAGGAGCATTTCCTGTTTCTGATAAAAAAATAGATGAATTCCCTTTTAATGATGAAGGTAACTCTCCAAACTCTTTTGTAGACTTATCCATTGCTTTTGCAAGCAATGTATTTTTAACTACAGCCAATTTTACGTCAGCTTTAAAACATGCTCTTCTTAAATTAGAAGTAGCTTCTGCATTTAAACCTGAAATATCTGCAACATAGATTACACTGTTATCACTTAATTGGGCAGTTAAAGCATCTATTACTTGCGATTTTTCTTCTCTTGTCATAATTTACGATTTAACTTCCTATTAATTTGATTTGATGTCTAAAGCTAAACTAGCACTCATTGTACTAGACATGTACGTACTTTTAATATACGTTCCTTTAGCAGCCACAGGTTTCATTTTAATAAGTGTCTGAATTAATTCATTTGCATTCTCTGCAATTTTCTCAGCATCAAAAGATACTTTACCTATTGCTGCGTGTACGATTCCAGTTTTATCAACTCTAAAGTCAATTTTACCAGCTTTCACCTCAGTAACAGCTTTAGCTACATCCATAGTAACTGTACCTGTCTTTGGATTAGGCATTAAACCTCTAGGCCCTAATACTCGTCCTAATGGTCCTAATTTACCCATAACGCTTGGCATCGTGATAATTACATCAACATCAGTCCAACCTCCTTTTATTTTTTGTAAATATTCATCAAGTCCTACATAATCAGCACCAGCCTCTTTTGCTTCTGCTTCTTTATCTGGAGTAACCAATGCTAATACTTTTACATCTTTACCTGTACCGTGTGGTAAAGTAACTACACCACGAACCATTTGATTCGCTTTTCTAGGATCAACCCCTAAACGTACTGCTAAATCTACAGACGCATCAAAGTTTACATTTGAAATCTCTTTTACTAGCACAGATGCCTCTTCTACAGAATACACTTTAGAATTGTCGATCTTAGCTTGAGCTTCTTTTTGCTTTTTTGTTAATTTTGCCATTTCTTAAAGTTTATTGTGGAGCATCTCCTTTCATAGTAATTCCCATAGAACGAGCAGTTCCAGCAATCATCCTCATTGCAGACTCAATTGTAAATGCATTTAAATCTACCATTTTATCCTCAGCAATTGCTTTTGCTTGATCCCAAGTAATACTTGCTACCTTGTTACGGTTTGGTTCTCCTGAACCTTTCTTTATTTTTGCTGCTTCTAAAATTTGAACAGCTGCTGGAGGAGTTTTGATAACGAAATCAAAAGATTTATCTTTGTATACTGTAATTGAAACAGGTAAGATTTTTCCTTGTTTTTCTTGAGTTCTAGCATTAAACTGCTTACAGAACTCCATAATATTAACTCCGGCAGCACCTAAAGCAGGACCTACTGGTGGAGACGGGTTCGCCGCTCCTCCACGTACTTGTAATTTTACTACTTTACTTACTTCTTTTGCCATTTTCTAATTATTTATTTACATATAGTGGAAGCCATCTGTAACACATAATATTATTATTTTTGCAACTATGATATTTTATCTACTTGCATATAACTAAGCTCTAACGGTGTTTTTCTTCCAAAAATTTTAACCATTACCTCAAGCTTTCTTTTATCTTCATTTACGTTTTCAATAACCCCATCAAAACCATTAAAAGGTCCATCAACGACTTTTATAGTTTCACCCACTGAAAAAGGAATTGCTACATTTTCGTTTTGAACAGCAAGTTCATCTACTTTACCAAGCATTCTATTGATTTCACTTTTTCTCAATGGCACAGGATCACCTCCTTTTGTTTCCCCTAAAAAACCAATAACTCCAGTTACAGATTTTATTACGTGAGGTACTTCTCCACTTAAGTTTGCTTCTACCATTATGTAACCTGGAAAATAAACTCTTTCTTTATTTATTTTCTTACCATTACGAATTTGAATTACTTTTTCAGTAGGCACTAAAACTTGCTCTACAAAATCAGACAACCCTAATCTAGAAATTTCAGTTTCTATATAAGACTTAACTTTATTTTCTTGTCCTCCAATAGCTCTAACTACGTACCACTTTTTTACAAAATCAGCCATTCGTTCTAATTAAACATGTTAAAAAACCTATCCAAACCGTTTTGAAATACTGAATCAACTGCAAAAACTGCCAATGCAAATATTATAGTAAATATCGCAACTACAACAGTCGATTTTTGAGCTTCAGCTTTTGGTAACCAAGTCATATTGGTATTCAACTCTTCAAATGATTCTTTGATATAATTTATAACACTCATTCTATTATTTTTTTAATTGCACGGGCGGGGAGACTCGAACTCACGACACCTGGTTTTGGAGACCAGTGCTCTACCAACTGAGCTACGCCCGTAAAAAACGGAGTGTTCTACAAAATAAAACACTCCGATTATAATTTATTTGTATTCTACAAGATTTCAGTTACCTGACCTGCACCTACAGTTCTACCACCCTCACGGATTGCAAAACGTAAACCAACATTCATTGCAATTGACTGGTGTAATTCAACAGTAATTGTCAAGTTATCTCCAGGCATTACCATTTCAACTCCATCAGGCAAACTAATAGTTCCTGTTACATCAGTTGTACGTACGTAAAACTGCGGACGGTAGTTGTTATGGAATGGAGTATGACGTCCACCTTCTTCTTTTTTCAAAACATAAACTTCAGCTTTGAATTTACCATGTGGAGTTACAGAACCTGGCTTACAGATTACCATTCCTCTTTTGATATCTTCTTTAGCAATACCTCTTAATAAGATACCTGCATTATCTCCAGCCTCTCCTCTATCTAAGATTTGACGGAACATTTCAATACCAGTAATCGTAGAAGTCAATTTCTCAGCTCCCATTCCAATGATATCAACAGTATCTCCAGTATTAGCAATTCCAGTTTCGATACGCCCAGTTGCAACTGTACCACGACCTGTAATAGAGAATACATCCTCAATAGGCATTAAGAAATCTTTCTCTATTTCTCTTAATGGCTCTTCTATCCAAGAATCAACTGCTTCCATTAAATCTAAAATAGACTGAGTCCATTTTGGGTCATCATTTAATCCACCTAATGCAGATCCAGCAATTACTGGTCCATTATCACCATCATAATCATAGAAAGAAAGTAATTCTCTTACTTCCATTTCAACTAATTCTAATAATTCTTCATCATCAACTAAATCAACCTTGTTCATAAAAACAACAATTCTAGGAATACCAACTTGTTTCCCTAATAAAATATGTTCTCTAGTTTGAGGCATTGGTCCATCTGTTGCAGCAACAACCAAAATTGCACCGTCCATTTGAGCAGCACCAGTAACCATATTCTTTACGTAATCCGCGTGACCTGGACAGTCAACGTGAGCATAATGGCGATTAGCAGTAGCATACTCTACGTGAGAAGTATTAATTGTAATCCCTCTTTCTTTTTCTTCTGGTGCATTATCGATTTGATCAAAATCCTTCACCTCACAATAACCAGCTTTTGCCAATACCGTAGTAATTGCAGCAGTTAATGTAGTTTTACCGTGATCTACGTGCCCAATTGTACCAATGTTTAAATGTGGTTTCGAGCGGTCAAAAGTTCCTTTAGCCATGATTATTAATTTTAATTCTTAATTTATATACTTATTTTATTATACACTTATTTTTTTCTTTGAGCCAATGACGGGAATTGAACCCGTGACCTCTTCCTTACCAAGGAAACGCTCTACCTCTGAGCTACACCGGCAATTTGATTTAGAGCGAAAGACCGGGTTCGAACCGGCGACATTCAGCTTGGAAGGCTGACGCTCTACCAACTGAGCTACTTTCGCATTCTTATAATCAAATTTCCCTTTTTAGTATTTCTACTAAAAAACATTTGTGGTGAGAGAAGGATTCGAACCTTCGAAGCTTGCGCAGCAGATTTACAGTCTGCCCTCGTTGGCCACTTGAGTATCTCACCAATATCCAAAGAACAAAGCTTTCAGATCTCTCAATCTAAAAACTAAATCTGTCTTTTTGTTTAAAGCAAGATAAACTTACTTTTTGAGCCGATGGAGGGACTCGAACCCACGACCTGCTGATTACAAATCAGCTGCTCTAGCCAGCTGAGCTACATCGGCATTGCTGCACAAAAAAACAGCCCATTATTTCTAACGGACTGCAAATGTATAAAGTTTTTTTCACCACAACAAACTTTTAGTGGTAATTTTTACTTTTTTTTAATGCTGTAACTCCCTTTCTTTTTCTTTTGATTTTTTCAATTGACGCTTCATCGCATCTACTGTAGCAGAAGCTCCCTCTTCAAAAGACTTTGTTTCTTTTTTTACAATTAACTCATTACCAGGAATATTCACTTTAACCTCAGTGATTTTATTCTCTTTTTCACTCGTTTTTTGAACTTTTAAAAAAACCTCGACGTTAATAATTTTATCGTGATACTTCTCAAGACTCAACACCTTCTTTTCAACGAAATCGACTAATTTTTTATCTGCATTAAAATTTACAGATTGTACGAATACCTTCATGTAATATTATTTTTCACTCCTAGGGTGAGCTTGGTTATACACTTCCTTTAAATAATCTAAACTAGTATGAGTATAGATCTGAGTGGAGGCTAAACTAGAGTGCCCTAGCAACTCCTTAACCGAATTCAAATCTGCCCCCTCGTTTAACAAATGTGTCGCAAATGAATGACGAATCACATGGGGGCTTTTCTTTACCTTTGTAGATTCTTTACTAAAATAGAGTTTTATTACTCTATAAACAAGCGTTCCGTATAATTTATTTCCCTTATTAGAGACCATTAAATATCCATTACAACCGAATTCTATTTCCTTTAACAGAAGATACTTTTGTAAGGTCTTTTTAACCGACTGAAGCAAGGGAATAATTCTCTCTTTATTTCGTTTTCCTAACACCTTTATAGTCGCATTATTAATATTGATAGAACTGTGATTTAAATTAATCAATTCTTCCCTTCTCATGCCTGTCGAATACAACAACTCCACCAACAACTTATCTCTAACCGAAGCAAAATCTTCTCCATCAATCCCTTCTATCACAGAAACAATTTCTTTTTCAGAAAAAGGAACCTGAATGCGCTTGGCTACCTTTAATGCTTTATGCCCCGCCAAAGGATTGATCTTTATCTCTTCTATTCTTTGCAAGAATTTATAAAAACTATTTAAGGAACTAATTTTTCTGTTTACTGTTCTATTGGACAAACCTGAAGAAACTAAACTTACAATCCATGATCTTATTTCTCCATAGCTCGATTCAGAAATAACAGCTTGATCAAACTCGACTATACTAAAACCTAAAAACGAATCTATATCTTTTTTATAAGCCTCTATAGTATGAGATGAGTATTTCTTCTCATAAGAGATATAATCAATAAATTTATCTATCATAAAGCTTATTTCATAAAAATTTAAACAAATTTAAAACAAAAAAAACCTGTTTCAATATTTGAAACAGGTTTTATATTTTGAATACTCAAAAAAATTAACTCAACTCTTCGTTTGTTCTTAATCTTTGGATGTATTTCGCTTTAATCTTTTGCTTACGATTAATAACAGACGGTTTATTGAACTGTTGACGCTCACGTAATTGACGCATAGTCTTCGTGCGATCGAATTTTCTCTTAAAACGTTTTAACGCTCTATCGATATTTTCTCCTTCTTTAATAGGTATAATTAACATTGTATATCACCTCCTTTCATCGTACTCTCTTTAAATATTTAATACTGAAATGAAATTCATTCCAACTTATGTATCTTATTTCAGACTGCAAAAATACAACTTATTTCGAATTTACAATCTTTTTTTATTCTTTTAATATCTTTCTTGATATCACAATTTTTTGAATCTCAGTAGTTCCTTCGCCAATTGTACATAGTTTTGAATCTCTATAAAACTTCTCAACAGGAAAAACCTTTGTATATCCATAACCACCATGAATCTGAACAGCCTCATTAGCAACTTTTACACAGGTTTCAGAAGCATACATTTTTGCCATTGCTCCTATTTTTGTCATTGGTCTATTTGCGTTTTTTAAGAAAGCTGCCTTATGAATTAACAATTCAGATGCTTCAATTTCAGTAGCCATATCTGCCAATTTAAAAGAAATTCCCTGAAATTCAGAAATCGCTTTTCCAAACTGCACACGTTCCTTTGAATATTTTAAAGCCGCCTCATAGGCTCCCTTTGCAATACCTAACGACAAGGCTCCAATTGAAATCCTACCTCCATCTAATACTTTCATCGATTGAATAAAGCCTTCTCCTACTTTTCCTAAAACATTTTCTTTAGGAACCCTACAGTTATCAAAAATCAACTCTGCTGTTTCGGAAGCTCTCATTCCTAATTTATTCTCTTTCTTACCTGATGAAAAACCTGGCGTTCCTTTTTCTATCACAAAAGCAGTCACCCCATGAGAATCACCCTTCTCACCAGTTCTTACAATAACAACAGCCACGTCTCCACTAATTGCATGAGTAATAAAATTCTTTGCGCCGTTTAATACAAAAAAATCACCGTCTTTAATAGCTGTAGTACTCATATTTCCAGCATCAGAACCTGTATTGTGTTCTGTCAATCCCCAAGCACCAATCCACTCTCCAGACGCTAATTTTGGTAACCATTTTTTCTTTTGAGCTTTATTGCCAAATTCTAATATATGCCCCGTACATAAAGAATTATGTGCTGCAACAGACAAACCTATAGAACCATCAACTTTAGATATCTCTTCTAGTATACTAACATACTCGTGATAGCCTAAACCAGCCCCCCCATATTCTTCAGGAACTAAAACCCCCATAAATCCCATTTCACCAATCTTACGAAAGAGATCAACTGGGAAAAATTGACTTTCATCCCTCTCCATTACATGAGGTTTGATGTATTGTTGTGCAAAATCTTTTACCGACTCTGCAATCATTTTTTGTGTTTCTGTATACTCGAAATTCATGAAGTATATATTGTTTAATCTTTCATTTAACTAATAACACCTAATAAACATCAAAATGATTGATTAAATTAGTTTCTATTTCCTTTATATTTCAATATAAAATAGAACCGTAACCTAAGCTATGATAATATTTTTTATTTTATCTAAAGAAAAAAATAATTCAAATTTATTATCAACCAATCTAAAATTCATTCGGTATAAATAAAATTTGGTCTATTTATTCCGCATGCAAATATAATGCTATTCTATCGTATTTATCAATTGAAAAACCTTCAATTTTTTTAATTTCTTCTATCTTTTCTATTTGCATGACTGAATCTTTGTACTGAAAAATTAATTTTGTCGCTTCATAATTTAGATATACAATTGATAAAACCTCCTTAAAACTAGCCGTATTTATATTAATTTTCTCCAAAACCGGTGGTTTCACAATCTTATATTTAAATTTTAAATTTTCCAATGCTTGTCCTTGCAAACCATATACTTCATCTAATTGACTTATAAAGCTAAACCCATGAAGCCTATTACGATATTTTATGATTCGAGCAGACAATTTTTCTCCAATTCCATATATCTCTTTTAACTGACTTTCTGTTGCTTTGTTTATGTCATATTTAATTGAAATTTCAGTTTTTTTTGTTATATTTTTTTTTCTAATTATCTTCTCAACCTTCTTTAGAGGAAACTTAAAAAAGGGGGTCAATTTATTCAACAAACTATCTGACACTTGGGTTACCTTCTGAAACTCTTCTTTAGAGTTTACCCATTTATTTTCACCTCTATACAAAAGCAATCTATCAATTTCTGAGACTGACAATCCAAGTGCATATCCTTTTTCATCCGTAATATAGTTTGGATTGAATTTATAAATATGCTCAAATTTATTTTTAACCAATTTTAAAGAATCTATTTGATCTCTAAGTTCCGTTAACTCACTATCATAAATGATCTGAGAATTAGAATTCTTAGATATGAACACATATAACAATTGTAGCAACACAAGAATCAGCAAAAAACAAAAAACCCCATTTCTTTGTTTTTTATTATACAAGAAATGGGGTTTTAATTTTTTCATTTTTATTTATCTTTTAATCGCTATAAGGTATCTTTTGATTTCTATTTTTACTTTAGGTGCTAAAATCAACAATCCTATTACATTTGGAAATACCATCGCAAAAATCATGGCATCTGAAAATTCAATTACAGAATTTAAACTTGAAGAAGCTCCAACCACAACAAAAAACAAAAATAAACCTTTATAGATTAAATCAGCTACTCTCCCTTTTCCAAATAAAAATTTCCAGCCTTGAATTCCATAATACGACCAAGACAACATCGTAGAGAAGGCGAATAAAATCACAGCAATAGTAAGTATAATAGAGAAATTAGGAATTGCAGAATCAAATGCCAATGAAGTCAGATCAACACCACCAACTTTTTCACCTGTACTATTTAAGATCACTTTAGTCCCATCAATATTTCCATAGGTAAATAAATTGCTTTTAATATTCGTGATCACAATCACCAAGGCAGTCATCGTACAAATAATAACCGTATCTACAAAAGGTCCGATTGAGGCTACAATCCCTTCACTAGCAGGAAAACGAGTCTTTACTGCTGCGTGAGCAATAGAGGCTGAACCCACTCCTGCTTCATTAGAAAATGCGGCTCTTCTAAACCCTTGAATAACCACTCCAATAACACCACCAACAACAGCCTGACTCCCAAATGCTCCAGACCAAATTTGACTAAAACCTTCTGGAATAATATTAAAATTCATACAAACAATCACTAAGGAAGCTCCTACATATAAAATTCCCATAAATGGAACAATTTTTTCTGTTACCTGACCAATTCTTTTAATTCCTCCAATGATTACAACTCCAACCAAAACTGCCATTACAACTCCAAACCAAAATCCATTATCAACATCAAACAAAACTTTTAATTGACTTGCTGCTTGATTTGATTGAAACATATTACCACCTCCAAAAGACCCACCTATAACAAAAACGGCATACGTTACTGCAAGTACCTTTCCTAACATTTCACAATTTTTTTCCTTCAATCCTTTTTTTAGATAATACATTGGACCACCGTAAATTTTCCCGTCTTCTCCTACTTCTCTATATTTCACGCCTAAAGTAGCCTCTACTAATTTTGTTGACATTCCTAAAAACCCAGCCAATATCATCCAAAGAGTAGCACCTGGCCCTCCTATTGCTATCGCAACAGCAACACCTGCAATATTTCCCAAACCTACTGTTGCAGACAAAGCGGCTGTTAAAGCTTGAAAGTGAGTAACCTCACCTATAACACCTTCTGCTTGTGGGCTTTCAAACACATCACCACCAGGAGTAGGATCCCCATCTACTTCTTCTACCGTATGATGGTCCACATCGTCGTACTTTCCTTTAGCTGCATTAATTGCAACTCCCAACAAACGAACATTCGCAAATTTAAAGTAAAAGGTAAAAAACAAAGCTCCGAGTAAAAGAATAATCAGTACTATCGGCATGTCGACCCCTCCTAAGTTAATTGGATAAAAGACTATAGCCCCTATCCAATCAGCGAAAGGTTTAAATTTTGATTCGATTTTTTCATCCAAAGACATTTCTTGTGTAAAGCCTAATAAAGGACATAATATCAGGACAAGACTCACTAGTAAACTTCTATTCATAAGTATTCTATTAATTTTACACATTATAAGCACTTCTTTTGTTTTCTTAAACATCAATCTTACAGCTATAAAAACAAAAAAAAATATTAAAATAAATTCTTGATTTTCATTATTTAATTCAGCTTTCCCGATATTATTAAATTCGACTTAGGGTCTAAAGTCAAATCAGAAGAAGGATTTATTATATATCCCTCTCCTGTAATAAATCCAATTACACAGCAACCAGTAGCTCTCTAGTTAAATCTAGTTCTTTAATCAATTTTCGCAAATATTTCTTTAGTAAATCCTCTACAGAGATCTCCTCTAAATTGGCATAACTTTCATCATCTAAGGATATTCCGTTCACAAATTCAACTAAATCTGATGTTAACTACTAAAGACGCCATATGAGCTCTACCCAATTTATCAGGCATAATCACATTATCAGCTCCTGCTATTTTTAATTTCTTTATAGACGGCTCATTAGTTGCTTTACTTACTATATTTAATTTAGAGTTTAACTGTCTTGCGGAAAGCACTACATACAAATTATCAGCATCCGTGGCATCTCCTTCTATAAAAATAAATCCTTGCTCCTCTATTTCTTTTAATAACTCAAAGGTTATTTCAATAACGACACAAGATTTGATGAAATTATTCAATTTTGCTACAGTTTGCCAACCATTTCTTCCAAATTCACAAACAATGGTATGTCCCTCAAATTTATTTATTTTTTTAAGTATATTTTTTTTTTGTTCTACCACCAAGTTACCATTCAATAGAAATTCAGAGACCACAGCTACTAAATAACCGTAAAGACTAATACTTATAAGAATTAAAAACACAGTAAACAACTTGGCTTCGTAGCTTAGAGGATTCACTTCGCTAAAACCAACAGTTATAATTGTCATATACAAACCATCAATAAAAGAAAAATCAAACAAAGACGTATAACCCAACACTCCTAATAAAATTACTCCTAAAAAAAGGATTTCGACTTTGTAAATTCTAAATGACAAATGATGTTTTTTTAATTATAAATCGAATACGGAGGTTCTTTTGGTATATAACATATCCTTCAATTTTAACATAAAAGCCAAAATTAAATACAAACCAAAAGAAGCACCAAAAGTAACAAAGGAAAGATATATAAACAACAGTCGGATGTTTTTTACACCTATCCCAAATCGTTCGGAGAAACGAGAAGAAACATCAAACCCATGTCTTTCAAAATAATAACGAATTTGATGAATCAATTCCATAATCTACTTATTCAAATTTAGTGCAAGATAATAAAAGCAATGCAATTTTTCAATCTAATAGAGCCTTTCTATTTAATTTACAAAAAAAAAGTTTTACTTCTGGGTAAAAACACACTTTATCACAAGCAAAAAAAAAAGCCACATAATAACTACAAATATCTCTATTGAGACACTGTAACACAATAATTTAACTCTACTATTCATCAAGTGATTTAAAAATATTTTTGCACAAATAGAAGATTATTTCAAGATTTAATAGACATTCTTCTTACTAAAATAATTGCAGTAATTTAGAGGCTAAAAACCTTGAAACATATGATTGGGTTTACTAAATATAAAGAAGTTTAAAAAAAACTATTGAATTACCACATAGAATCCCTTCATAGGATACTGCAAATAGACAGTTTTCATCAATTAACAATACTAAGATTGAAGTGTGTTTTCTCAAATACATGAATTCAAACAGAATACGCTCCCTTTGCTTGGATTCAAGGTTGTAACGCAACAATTTTAAGTTCAATATCCATCATTTCTTTTGGTGTTTTATATCCAAGTATCTTTCTAGGTCTATTATTTAGTTTTTCTTGAATAATTTGGAGTTGTTTTAGGTCAATTTCGTTAAAATTAGTTCCCTTTGGCAAGTAT
>NZ_JBAHZZ010000020.1:0-23586 GCF_037132785.1 Flavicella sp.
TAAATCACAAATGCTATCTGCAAAAGTAGGTGTTATTTGTAGTTTCATGGCTTGAATATACATCTTAATAAGCTAACAAACAATGATTTATATCCTAAGTTTGGATGTTTGTTTTTGTCATGTACCTTGCAACGGTCTTAATTAGCTAATAATATAAAGAATAACAAAAAGGCTCCAACTGTATATTGGAGCCTTTTTATGTTATTAACTCGTGTGTCTTGAGTTTGTCGAAGGCTAGGTTAGCTTTTTTAAGAAATATAATCTTTTGCTTTAGAGATTGCTTCGGCTAATCCAGCTGGATTTTTACCTCCTGCTGTAGCGAAGAACTTTTGACCACCTCCGCCACCTTGGATGAGTTTTCCTAATTCTCTAACGATCTTACCTGCATCTAATCCTTTTTCTTCTACAAGATTTTTAGAAATATAAGAAGTCAATAAAGCTTTTCCGTTGATTTCTGTTCCTGCAAAGAAAAACAAGTTGTCAATCTCATTCCCTAGTTCATGAGCAATGTCCTTTAAAGCCCCTGCCTCCATGTCTATTTGGGTTGCCAAGAAATTAATTCCATTTACTTCTGTGATTTCTTTTCTTAATTGAGATTTTAATCCTTTTATTTTTTCTTTTACTAAAACTTCAATCTTCTTTTTTAATGCTGTGTTTTCATCCTGTAAAGATGTAATTGCTTTTACTGGGTCTTTTGTGTTTTTAAGGCTGTTTTTTACTTCGGTAAATAAACCGTCTTGTTCGTTGTAGTATTGTTTTACAGTATCAGAACTAATCGCTTCAATCCTCCTGATTCCAGACGCAACAGCTCCTTCAGAAGTGATTTTAAAACGCCATATATCTGCTGTGTTTTGAACATGAATACCGCCACAAAGTTCCATTGATTCACCAAATCTAATAGAACGAACCGTATCACCATATTTTTCTCCAAATAAAGCAATTGCTCCTTCTGAAATTGCATTATTGTAGGTGTTGTTTCTGTTTTCTTCTAAATTTAATTTTTCGTGGATACGGGTATTTACAAAATTTTCTATTTCAGCTAGTTCATCACTGCTTACTTTTGTGAAATGAGAAAAGTCGAAACGCAAAGAGTTACTTTGAACCATAGATCCTTTTTGCTCAATATGCTTTCCTAAAATTGTTCTTAAAGCCTGATGTAATAGATGTGTAGCAGTGTGATTTGCAGCAGATCTAGACCTGTGTTTACTATCTATAACAACTGTATATTTTGCATTGATGTTTTTAGGTAGATTCTTTGTTATATGAATAATCAAGTTGTTTTCCTTTTTGGTGTCTAGAATATAAATCACATCACCGTTTGCAGATTCTAAATATCCTTTGTCTCCAACTTGTCCACCTCCTTCTGGGTAGAATGGAGTTTGGTTAAATACCAATTGAAACAATTGACCCTCTTTTTTATTCGCAACTTTTCTGTAGCGTGTTAAGACAACTTCAGCAGTGGTATTGTCATAACCAACAAAACTTCCGTTTGAATTCTTTTCTAATATTTGCCAGTCGCCTGCTGTTACTTTTGCGGCTGCTCGAGAACGGTCTTTTTGTTTTTGTAATTCTGTGTCAAATCCTTTTTCATCCAGCTCAAACCCCTTTTCACTTAAGATCAGTGCTGTTAAATCAATAGGAAATCCGAAGGTATCATACAATTCAAAAGCTTTTTCTCCAGAAACAATAGTTCCTGTAGTTTTTGAAATAATTGTATCTAATAAAACCAAACCTTGATCTAATGTTTTTAAAAAAGAATGTTCTTCTTCTTTAATAACATTTACAATTAATTGTTGTTGTGATCTTAATTCAGGGAAAACATCACCTAATTGATTACTCAATGTTTCAACCAATTTGTAAATAAAAGGTTCTTTAGTGTTTAGAAAGGTAAACCCGTAACGGATGGCTCTTCTTAGAATTCTTCTGATTACATAACCTGCACCATTATTACTTGGTAGTTGACCATCTGCAATTGAAAAAGAAACAGTACGTACATGATCTGCAATTACTCGAATTGCAACACTTACCTTTCCATTCTCTTCCGTAGCAATTGAGTTTTTGTCGTATTTAGATTTGGTAATGATTTCAATTTCTCTGATTAAGGGAGTAAAAACATCCGTATCATAATTAGATTGTACGTTTTGCATTGTCATACACAAACGCTCAAATCCCATTCCCGTATCTACATGTTGTTCTGGAAGTTTTTCTAAAGTTGTATCTGCTTTTCTGTTGAATTGCATAAAAACCAAGTTCCATATTTCTACAACCTGAGGGTGATCCATATTTACCAAGTCTCTCCCTGAAACTTTAGCTTTATCTTCCGTAGAACGAATATCGATATGGATTTCAGAACAGGGTCCGCAAGGTCCTTGTGTTCCCATTTCCCAGAAGTTATCTTTCTTGTTTCCCATGATGATTTGATCTTTAGGAACAATAGCACTCCATAAATCAAAAGATTCCTGATCCATGGTTAGATTGTCAGCATCTGTACTTCCTTCAAAAACACTAACATATAATGAGTCTTTGTCAATTTTCAAGCGATCCGTTAAAAATTCCCATGCCCACTCAATAGCTTCTTTTTTAAAATAGTCACCAAAACTCCAGTTCCCTAACATTTCAAACATCGTATGGTGGTAGGTGTCCATTCCTACTTCTTCCAAGTCATTATGTTTTCCTGAAACACGTAAACATTTTTGAGTATCTGCTATTCTAGAATGTGTAACCTCACGTTGACCCAAAAAATATTCTTTAAATTGATTCATTCCTGCATTGGTGAACATCAAGGTAGGGTCGTCTTTTAATACAATTGGGGCAGAATCAACAATTTTATGAGATTTTTCCTCAAAGAAGTTTAAAAATTGTTGTCTTATTTCTAGTGATTTCATGTGTTACGATTCTTAATTTAAACTATTAAAAAAATGCTAAATTTAACCAATCATAGAGTAGTTGTAAAACATTTTGTAAATTTGCTGCTATCTCATGATTTTTAACTTTATAAAAGTGCTTACAAATGAGGATACAAAAGTACTATATTTAGCAATATGGCAAAAGTAAAATTTTATTACGATTCAGATACCCTTTCTTATCAAAGAATAACGGTAAAAAGAAGCACAAAAATTAAGAATGGTTTATTGTTTGCAACAGCTGTAGGTTTGATTGCTTTATTTGGATTTATAAGCTTCAGTTATATTATTAAGTCCCCTAGCCAATTGAGCAATGAACGTGAATTGGAGAACGATGATTTACAATTTGAGTTGTTTTCAAAAAGACTTGATGAAATAACTACTAGGTTGGAAGAAGTTCAAGAAAGAGATAATAATATTTACCGAGTGTATTTTGAAGCTGAACCTATTTCGAAAGAAGAGAGAATGGCTGGTTTTGGAGGTATCAATAGGTATAAGTCTTTAGATGGGTTTGACAATTCAACGATGATCAAAGAGGTGACAAAGAAAATGGATATTTTATCAAAACAACTTGTTGTTCAGTCGAAGTCCTTAGATGAAATCATTGAATTGGCGAAGAATAAAAAAGAGATGCTGGCTTCAATTCCTGCAATTCAACCAGTAGCGAATAAAGATTTAAAAAGGATGGCCTCGGGATATGGTTATAGAATTCATCCTATTTATAAGACCAGAAAACACCATTCGGGAATGGATTTTTCTGCTCCTAGAGGAACTCCTATTTATGCAACTGGAAATGGGAGAATTGAAACTGTTAAGAGATCGAGAAGAGGTTTTGGAAATTATGTAAAGATTGATCACGGGTTTGGTTATAAAACACTTTATGCGCATATGGATAGTTATATAGTTAGCAAAGGGCAAAAAGTAAAAAGAGGTGATATGATTGGTTATGTTGGTTCGTCGGGTATATCAACAGCACCACATTTACATTATGAAGTGATAAAAGGAAATAGAAAAGTAAATCCTATTTATTATTATTTTAACGATTTGACTCCGAAGGAATATGATATGATGTTGGAAATGGCTTCTGTAGAAAATCAATCACTTGACTAATGAATATCGACTTGCCAGAAAAAAGATATTACAAAATTGGCGAAGTGGCACGCGCATTTGGAGTGAATACCTCTTTAATTAGATTTTGGGAAAAAGAATTTGAAGTTATTCAACCTAAAAAAAATAGCAAAGGGGATAGGATGTTTACGCCTCAAGATATTGAGAATTTTAGATTGATTTATCATTTGGTTAAAGAGAAGGGTTTTACTTTGGATGGAGCCAAGAAAAAATTGCTTTTTGATCCAGATGTGGCAAAAAATAATTTAGAGATTATTGCCCGCTTGGAGTTTGTGAAAGCTGAATTATTGAAAATAAAAAACGTATTGTAAAACTGGTATAATTAAATTTTTAATTATACCAGTTTTGTCAAAATTCTGACAAAATATCAGAAATAAATAAAGTGGTACATATATTGAATATGAAGTATTAAATAATAAAAATACAAAATGAATAAATTGAAAAAGTGGTTGCCGTTAATAATTGTTGGTATAGTTGTTCTTTGGGGATATAGTACCTTTAAAGGGTTTAATAATTCCGCTGTAATCTATCAAGAAGACGCAAAAACAGCATGGTCAAATGTAGAAAGTTCATATCAAAGAAGAGCTGATTTGATCCCTAATTTAGTAAATACAGTAAAAGGGTATGCAGATCATGAAAGTGAAACTTTAGAAGCTGTTATAAAAGCCAGAGCAGCAGCAACGAGTACTAAAATTGATGCGAGTAACTTAACCGAAGAAAATATGGCAACTTATCAAAAAGCACAGCAAGGATTGTCTGGGGCTTTGGGTAGATTAATGGTGGTTGCAGAAAAATACCCTGATTTAAAGGCAAATAGAAATTTTTTAGAATTGCAAAGTCAGTTGGAAGGAACCGAAAATAGAATTAATGTAGAAAGAAATAGATTTAACGGTTTGGTAAATAATTATAACAAACATATCAAGGTATTTCCAAATTCATTTTTTGCAGGAATGTTGAATTTTGAAGAAATGAGTCGTTATAGATCTGCAGAAGGAAGTGAAAAAGCACCCGAAGTAAAATTTTAAAGATGGCAAATACAGAATATCATTTATCAAAAGAAGAAGAGCAAGCAGTTGTAAATGCGATAAAGGAAGCTGAGTTGAATACTTCTGGAGAGATTAGAGTTCATATCGATCCTAGTTCTGAAAAAGACACTATGGACCGTGCTAAAGAGATTTTTTTTGAATTGAAAATGAATGAAACTGAAGCCAAAAACGGGGTCTTATTTTATTTAGTAGTAAAAGAACATAGGTTTGCTATCTTGGGAGATTCGGGAATAGATGAGGTAGTGCCAAGTGATTTTTGGAATACGACAAAAGAATTGGTGATTTCCGAATTTAAAAAAGGTGATTTTGCTACTGGTTTGCAATTAGGAATTGAAGAAGCAGGCAAGAGATTGAGAGAGTTTTTTCCTTATCAGTCTGATGATGTAAATGAATTACCTGATGAAATATCTAAAGGTTAACAGAATATATATATTATGAATACAGAAATTTTATTAGAAAAAGAACAATTACAAGCTGTTTTTATTTCAAAAGTATATGGTTGGATGAGTGCTGCATTGGTTATTACAGGTGTTGTTGCTATGTGGGCGGCATCTACGCCAGCTGTTCAGCAAGCCATATTTTCAGGAACTACAATGATTCCTTTTTATATTTTAATTGCTGCAGAATTTGGAGCCGTTATTTATCTTTCAGCTAGAATAAATAAAATGTCAGCTGAAACTGCAGGTATCGTGTTTTTGCTCTATTCAGTATTGAATGGTTTGACCCTTTCTATGGTGTTTTTAATTTATACGAGTTCTTCTATAGCCTCTACATTTTTAGTTACAGCGGCTACTTTTGGAGTGATGAGTGCCTATGGTTATATAACCAAAAGAGATTTAACCTCTATTGGAAATCTTGCTTTTATGGGCTTGATAGGTTTAATTATAGCCTCTGTTGTAAATATGTTTTTACAGAGCGAGATTATGTATTGGGTAATTACCTATGCGGGTGTTTTGATCTTTGTTGCATTAACGGCATACGATACTCAAAAAATAAAAAGAATGGCGTCTTTTGATGATTCTCAAGAGGATTATAAAAAGAAATCAATTTTGGGAGCATTGACATTGTATTTAGATTTTGTAAATCTATTCTTGTACTTGTTGCGTTTTATGGGAAATCGTAAATAAGAATATTAATCATAAGGAAATTCATCAAAATTTTGAAAGTTAAAAATATAGTAACGATTGTCACCTTGTTTGTGTTTACAGCAATGGTAAATGTTTTTTCACAAAACGGAATTCCAGATATTCCAAAAGAGCAAACAAGTTTGTATGATTATGCAAACTTACTTTCTAAACAGGAACAAAAAAGATTAGAGCAAAAACTTATACGTTATTCCGATTCTACATCAACACAAATTGTTGTCATAACAATGACTTCAATAGGGTCTAATAATATTGCGATGTTTGCAACTGAGTTGGCGCAAAAATGGGGAATTGGACAGAAAGGAAAGGATAATGGTATTCTTGTTTTGATCGCTAAAAATGAACACAAAGTAAATATCTCTACGGGCTACGGAGTTGAGCATTTACTTACGGATGCTCTGTCAAGAAGAATTATTGAAAGCATGATTACTCCTAATTTTAAATCAGGTAATTTTTATGCAGGTTTAAATGAAGGTACAGATGCTATCTTTCAGGTTTTAAATGGTGAGTTTAAAGGTGAACGAAAGAAAAATAAAACAGGAAACGATTCTTCCAAAATGAAAGGTTTTTTCATTGTTGTGGTAATAGTATTGTTTTTTGTTTTTAGAAAGAGAAACAATAAAGGTGGAGGTCGTGGAGGTCGACGTAGTGCTTCTTCAGACATTCTAACTGCAATTTTATTCAGTAGTATGGGTAGAAGTAGTGGAGGTTTTGGAGGCGGAAGCTCTGGAGGTTTCGGCGGCGGTGGTTTTGGAGGTGACTTCGGTGGAGGTGGCTTCGGTGGAGGTGGAGCTAGTGGAAGCTGGTAGGTTTACTGCTTCTTAGCAAAAGACGCCATTTTTACTAGGGTATTTCAGTTTTTTGTAGTGATTTTTCGCTTTAATTTCCTTTCAAATAAATTATTGTTAAGCTTAGTTTTGCCATAACCATTCATACAAATAATATAGATGCAATCATTGCAAACTGAAAACGTATTTGCTTTAGCCAACTTTCCAAAAAGTCCTTTTTCAATAGGTGTTTCATGAAAGGAAAAATACAATTCTTTTATGTTTTCTATTGAAAAAGGAACGTTATTAAGAATAGTTTCTAGTTCGTTTTAGCATTTAAATGACGCATTAAATTCGTTTCTTTTTCGTTCATGTTTCACACAAAAACAAAACCGTAGCGGAGCTATACTCTTATTTTTATTGTTTTTTTGAATAAAAAAATCCAAATTATTATTATGTCATTTAAAAATAAAATTGGGATTAAAAGACTCTAAAGTTTTATTTTTAATCACTTCAATAATCCCTACATATTTATTTCTCTAGCAACTTTTAAGATTTAATAGATGGCTATTTTTTTAGAAATTTTCCCATTAGAAGTTTGTAGTTTTACGATGTAGATTCCTTGAGGTAATGTTTTAATATCGATTTCTTCTTGATCATCCCATTGATTTAATAGTACGCCTAAAGTATTGTAAATTTGAATTTCGGAAATTGTTAAGGAAAAATCTTTTCGGATTTCTATAGTTTTCAGTTTATCATTATAACGAATGATTATATTGTTATAAGTAGATTTTTCATTCAGTCCTAACGCATTTTCAGAACCAAAAGTAATATAGAATCTATTGCTGTAATGTCCTGCAGCTAAATCTAGTTCAATTGGAGTCTTATTTAATTCTAAGAATGTATCGTCAATTTTATCTAACAAATAAACAGGTCTAGCTATGTTGAGTTTTTCATCGGCCATAATATATGCTTTTCCGCTATAATCCATGTTAAGTGTTAGTGGAACTTCAAGGTTGTCAGAAATCTCTTGAATTCCTGCAATAGCATATACTTCTCTGTTGCCTTCAAATTTGAAATAAAGATCCGTAGCGTCCAAATCCAATACTTGACTATCAAATCCTTCGTCTTTTTGGTAGCTATTGCCTTCTTGGAAAGAAACTGCAATTTGTCTATGTAAATCAATTGATTCGGTATTCTTATATTCAAAACCAAGTTTTAGTACAGGTAAGGTACTAACGGTTGTTTTATTATTAGAGTTTTCTTTATTTACACTTTTGAAAAACACTGAATTAGCTCCTATAGTTTCATAAACACGCTGACTGTTGTTAAAGGTAATTGTACCTCCGTTGAGACCCGCTTTTAAGAAGAACCCTTGTGCTACTGGGATGTGTTGTTTTGGAGCATGGTAAGTTCCACTTCCGAGTCCTGCGATGCCTTCAATAGCCGAGGTTGCAGCAGTTCCAGTGCTTGCATTTCGTATTCCATATCCACCTTCATATTGATCTTGGATATGGTTACCTCCATCTCCTGTATGTTGCCAGAAATATAAAGTTCCAATAACAGAAGAGTTGTCAGCGTAAAATTCATCTGCATCCAAAGCAGAAGGGTAGGGGTTTCCTAATAAAGAGTTATGACCCGCACTGATGGTCGTTGTAATATCTCCATCATTTGGTGTGCCTACAAAGGTGTAGTTTTGTGGCGCTCCCGGTCCTTTTAGAATAAAGGACTCTCCTTGGTTAAACGATCCTGTTTCTTTTTGTTGAATCCAAGAAGATGCAGTCAAACCATTGATATAGCTGAAAATCCAGTAATTAGCGATGGTAATAGGACTTGTGGTATTGGTTCCGCTAAGGTTGCTGTAATTGTAGTTGTATTCTTGAAAGTTAATATCCAAAGGAGTAGAAGATGAAGAGGTTGGTATTGTACCATCTTTTAATACATCTGCTACAGAAAAGGATGTAGTTCCGGTTGCATGAACAGGAGAGGTAAGATAATTGTACTGAAAAACTGTAGCCGCAGTAGCGGTTTGGTCTATATAGAGTTTACCAATTCCCGTAACTTTAGAATCCCCTGTATGAGTTTGAATTAGCTGTGCCTCACCCACCATTCGTAAATCTCCATCTAATTGCAAGTTATCTGCAATTTGAAGATAAAGTGCCGTGTTTACTGTTAATGTTGAACCAGATTTAATCCATAAACATCCAATTTCAACATTTTCAGTTAATACAGCATCAGAACCTCCATTGGAATCAATTGTTACAAGTTCTGTATTGTCATCTGTGTTTGGAGCTCCAGTAACGCTACTAGAAGATCCTCCTTCCCATGCACCTGTTCCTCCGTTTTCAGAACCATCCCAGTAAATTCCGTTTACTTCTGTAAATGTAAAATATTTTGTGCCTTCAAAATCGTAAGTGCCTGTTAGTTGTGTAGTTCCATTAACTGTTGCACTGCTTAATGATATAAATTCAACATTTGTAGTCAATGCTTCATCATCTGCTATTTTTATCGCTATTTGTATAGTTGAGCTGCTGTTTAAATCAGTTCTTATTGTTGCTTCAGGAGCTGCAATTTGAGTACTTCCTACAGTACCTGTTTCAACGATTTTCCATATGCGATTCATAATTAGAGAGCTACTACATAATACAGAAGTTGCTGTAGTAGTGCCAGTATTATTATCATTTCCCCACATTAGAAAATCTTTGTCTGTTGAAAAGGAATTAGCATTCGTTAGGTTGTCTGTAGCTAGTGATCCAAGTCCAATGGAAATTAAAGCATCTGAATTGATAGATTTAGATTGTTTTTGTGTGAAATTACGTGTGTCATCTCTTCCAATCCCTGCTACATCATTGTGGTATAAGCTATTATTGTCATAACTCCATACTTTTGTAGTTCCATTTGACAAAAGGTAATCACCCTCTGTAATAGCAGGTCTTGTATCTGTGTCATTTAAAGTAATACCATATTTTATAGCCAAATACGATTGTATACTTTGTTGTTCAGTATCTGTTGGAATGTCTGCAAAAATTATAATTTCTGCTATTTCTCCATCGTGATACTTTGATGTATTGGAACCAATGGAAAAATCAGAGTCATTTCCTTGAATTGATGAATCATAAGAATCTGCGTTAGCAAAACGGAAACCATCTCTATATAATGCTTTGTTTGCTCCAGATGGATTGCTTGTTGTGTTACTTTGGTTAAAATTCCAAAGATTGAAAGTATTGGTCGTACTGCCCCAATCTGAACGAATTCTACCTTCGCTTGTATTGGTGCTTCCAAAATCAAAATAGAAATTACTGTTACCCCAAGGTATGTGAGTTCCAAATCTCTCTGAAGAAGCTAGCTCTTCATAATAAATAAAACTATTTTGAATTGTATGAGTGCTAGAAACAATATATACCCAAAGATCTGTATAGAAATTAGTTTCAAAGAGACCATTGGTAATATTCATATATTGTGTTGTTCCATTGAAATCAAATGTAGGATTAAAGTTCAATCCATTTGAATTCATTGTTGGAGCAACCACTGCGGAGGCATCTTTGTCGTTTCCAGATTGATCTTGCCAAGTAGAAGAGGTCGCTTCGATATCAGCTCTTAACCAGATTAGATTTCCGCTACCGGCAGTGATATCAATTGTGTTATCTCTAAAATCTACATCTCCTCCTGTAAGTAAATCAGTGTCTGAATCTGGCAAATTTGTTAAATCATCAATATTACCATTTATGTCTAGGTAATCATTTGATGTATAAATATTACTGTCTAATCCATTTACACCATTAGCACCACTAAGGGTTAATCCCGCTTCGGTAGTGTCATCTTGACCTTCATTATCGGAGTCTGTATCGATATAATCAGCAGTATCTGTTCCGTCTGTATTAATGGGTGTTAATCCTCCTAAATAAGCAGAGTTTACACCGTTATTTGCTAAGTAAGTTGCAGCATCATCAGCGTTAGGTGCAATATAGCTATTGGTTAATTGCGCTTCTAGGTTATCTGGGATACCATCTCCATCAGAATCTAAATCTAAATAGTTGTTTAATCCATCATTATCAGTATCTAAAATGGTCCCTTCCAAGGTGTCTAGGATACCGTCATTATCATCATCCAAATCGATTGTGTCATTCACCCCGTCATTGTCGTTATCTCCGATACTTGATGCATCTCTAAAATCAACATCTCCTCCAAAACTTACATCACCATCAGAATCTTGTAAGTCAGAAGTTGCATT
The DNA here is from genome assembly GCF_037132785.1 of Flavicella sp. Classification (GTDB taxonomy): domain Bacteria; phylum Bacteroidota; class Bacteroidia; order Flavobacteriales; family Flavobacteriaceae; genus Flavicella. The sequence goes on from NZ_JBAHZZ010000020.1 coordinate 11,221, forward strand.
AATAATTCCGTTTACATCAGAATAATTGTCGATGGTGTCTATATTATTATCCAAACCATTGACCCCTATATTTCCGTTTAAGGTAAGATTAGCCTCTGTTGTATCATCACTTCCTTCGTTGTCAGAATCAGTGTCTAAATAATCTTCATTATCAACACCATCCGTATTTATAGGTGTTAAACCTGACGGGTAAGCAGTGTCCATTCCATTAGAGTCATAAGCTCCATTTGGAGCAATATAACCTGCTGTAGTTTGTGCTTCAATATTATCTGGAATTCCATCTCCGTCAGAATCTAAATCTAAGTAATTGTAAATTCCATCTCCATCTGTATCTGTAGGGTCTGTTAAATAGTTGTTGTCGTTGTCTAAATTAGCATCTTCAACTAAATCATAAATTCCATCATTATCGTCATCTAAATCTATATCATCGGCAACTCCATCATCATCTGTGTCAGGAAAACCACTTATATATTTTATAAATATGGCAGAATCATATTTAGTATCTGTAACATCTGCAATAGCAAATTTTATATGGTAAGTTTCACCTGGTGTTAGTCCAGTTGCAGAGGCTCTGATTTTTTTTGTAATACCATCGTACTCAATTGTAATACTACCAGATGTATTGTCGCTAAAATAACTAGACTGGGTTAAGTCACCACAATTGGCCGCATCTCCACTAGCGCCAACGGAACCATTATTTAAATAATTAATAGATACTGTGTTAGAAGTTCCTGGAACAAGAGCGATGTTTTGGGTTCCTATAACTTCGTTTCCTGACACAAAATAACCAAAGATATCATTATAGTTAGAACATACATATTCGTTGTATTCGTCAGAAGCAAATTGATAATCTATTGTTAAAACAGTAGCTTTATCATCTAAAGTTGCATCAAATTCGAAAATTACAGGGTCATTCATAGTACCAATAGACAATAAGATTAAGTCCGCATCAGATGTAGAGGTATCATGGCTAGTAGTGCTATCAGTATCATTATTTGTAGAAAACGATTCAGTTACAGTACCTGTAGTGAATACAACGCCATCATCAATTTCAAGTCCTATTCCTTGAATGGCACCGACAAAAGTTCCTATTTGTGAATTTTCTCCTATAGTAATCGTAGCATTAGAAATTGTAATACCAGGTCCTTCTATAGTAGATGCTAGAATAGAGGCATTTACCCCACTTACAAATGAAAAAGCTACGGAAACTGAGTTGTCTCTATAGTTAATATCTCCACCAGAATTTAAATCACTATCAGCATCTGGAAGTGTTGTTGGGTCATTTAATGTTCCATTTATGTCAGAAAAATCATCTGAACTTTCATAGTTAGAATCCAATCCGTTTGTTCCCACAATTCCCGATAGAGAGTATCCTGCTTCAGAGGTGTCATTATCTCCTTCATTATCACTATCGGTATCTTGGAAGTCAGGGTAGGAATCTCCATCTGTATTGGCAGGTGTTAATCCGCCTAGATAAGCGGAATTTACTCCGTTGTTGGCCGTGTAAGTTGCTGAGTCATCAGAGTTTGGAGCGATATAATTGTTTGTTTCTTGTGCTTCTATATTATCAGGAATCCCGTCATTGTCAGAATCTAAATCTTGATAGTCATATATACCATCTAAATCAGTGTCTTCTGGAGTGCAAGAAACGCTATTTTTCATTTGGTTGATTTGACTGATGTTCAAGGCAGTTTCGTAATAATATATTTCGTCTATCAATCCTGTAAAATAGTTTCCACTACCAGAGTTAAATGCGTTATTTGAATTCGTAGCACCAAAACCACTTGCGTTTCCAAGATCTGTTAAAGGAGATTCTTCTGTATCGACAGTATTTGAAGGGATGCCATCTAAATATAAGGTTAAGTCTCCATTTGTAAATGTTACTGCTATATGGTACCACGTGCTTGTGGAGGGAATTGTAAATGTTGAAGTGGTAAAGGTAGCAGTGCTGTTATTGATAGCACACTCAAGTGTGTTTCCATTTAGTCTTATTGCAAATCCATTCTCAGTACCACCTTCTTCTATCAAGGTTTGTTCTCCTGTTAATGTTTCTGGATATATCCAAAAAGAAAAAGTAAAGTTGCTTATATCTTGATTAAGAAAAGTACCATCATTATATTGTAGTAATGTTGTACTTCCATCAAAACGAATTGATTTGGTTCCTGAAACGCTATTGGTGTCATAAACTATTGTTGGAGAGTTTTGAAGGTCATAATTGTTCGTAGTGGCGTCATCTGTAGTGTCATCAAAAGACCAGTAAGCATTATAACCAGATATTACAGAACAGCTGTTTTCGACTTCGTCTAAAATTCCATCATTGTCATCGTCTAAATCAATACTGTCGTTAACACCATCTCCATCTGTATCCGAAACGAGAATAAAGAAGGTAGATATTCCTTTTTTTTCTGTTTTTTTGATCAAGAAGTCTTCTAGGATACTCCCCTTGAATAGGAAAGAAGTATATCGAAAATTAGAATTTTTTATTGATTTAGGTTCCTTTTTATTGGCACATAAAATATTTGATCCAATTATCAATAGAATTAAAAAAAGGCTGTGTTTTATATTTGTCGTAGACATGTCGTTTTAATCTTAAGGGCTAATGATAAAAGTAGTAATTAATAGTCAGATTGTTGAAGGGAGTACTAGTTTGTTAAACTATGTTAATATTGATGGTGTCAATTTGTTGCAAAATATGTGCAGTTAACGTTAGAAAATTTTGTTTTGGATAAGGTGTTCAAATTAAAATGATAAATTGCAACTTAAAATTAACCGAATTTAAATAAATATATTATGACAACAGGATTTCATTTTTGGGATTACGTTATTTTTGTAGCCTATGCAATTCTTATATTGGGAGTTGGATTGTGGGTTTCTAGAGATAAAGATGGACACCAAAAAAATGCCGAGGATTACTTTTTAGCAAGTAAATCTCTTCCATGGTGGGCCATTGGTACATCATTAATTGCAGCAAATATTTCCGCAGAACAGTTTATTGGAATGTCAGGGTCTGGGTTTGCTCTTGGTTTGGCTATTGCATCTTACGAGTGGATGGCGGCTTTAACCTTGATAATTGTAGGGAAGTATTTCTTACCTATTTTTATCGAAAAGGGATTGTATACAATTCCAGAATTTGTAGAGAAAAGGTTTTCTACAAATTTGAAAACAATTCTTGCTGTATTTTGGATCGCGTTATATGTATTTGTAAACTTAGCGTCTGTTCTTTATTTGGGTGGATTGGCAATTGAGACGATTATCGGTGTAGATATGATTTATGCAGTAATTGGTCTGGCGTTGTTTGCGGCAGCATATTCTTTATATGGAGGGTTGTCTGCAGTTGCATGGACAGATATTATTCAAGTAATATTTCTAGTCATGGGAGGTTTAGTTACTACTTATTTAGCCTTAAACACGGTTTCTGGTGGAGAAGGAGCATGGCAAGGGATGTTAGCTGTATATGAAGCAGCTCCAGATCGTTTTAATATGATTTTAGAGGAGAGTAATCCTGAGTATACGAACTTACCTGGAATTGGGGTATTGGTTGGTGGATTATGGGTTGCAAACCTGTATTATTGGGGATTCAACCAGTATATTATTCAACGTACATTGGCAGCAAAATCTTTAAGAGAGGCTCAAAAGGGAATATTGCTAGCAGCAGGATTGAAATTGATCATTCCTTTTATAGTTGTAATTCCTGGAATTGCTGCTTATGTTATTGTTAATGATCCTGAATTGATGGCTGGATTAGGAGAAGTAGGTAGGTTGAATATGCCAGAATCAGGATCGGCTGATAAGGCTTATCCTTGGTTGCTACAGTTTTTACCTACAGGTTTGAAGGGAATTGCATTCGCAGCATTAGCAGCAGCAATTGTTTCTTCTTTAGCGTCTATGTTGAATTCTACTTCAACAATTTTTACAATGGATATATACAAACAATATATTAATAAAAATGCAAATGATAGAACAACGGTGAATGTTGGACGTATTTCAGCAGCTGTAGCATTAGTTATTGCGGTTGTAATGGCTCCTTTATTAGGGGGGATAGATCAAGCATTCCAGTTTATTCAAGAGTATACAGGAATTGTGAGTCCAGGTATTTTGGCCGTATTTATATTAGGTTTGTTCTGGAAAAAGACGACAAACAAAGCTGCTATTTGGGGAGCACTATTGTCTATTCCTATAGCTGTTTTGTTTAAAATGGGAAGTTTGCCCTTTATGGATCAAATGGGATATACTGCATTAGTAACAATGGGTGTTATTATTGCAATTAGTTTGATGCAAAACAAAGGAAAAGATGATGGAAAAGGAATTGAATTAAATAAACGGGTGTTTGAGACATCAGCATTATTTAATGTTGGGGCATTTGCTATTATGATTATTCTTGTTGCCTTGTATGCATTGTTTTGGTAGGACTTAGTAGCTAAATGAATAAAAAAAAGCCTAGTAAATTATATTTACTAGGCTTTTTTTGTTTGTATAGTAATATTATCTCAACTCAAGTAATACTACATTTTCTACATGATGTGTTTGTGGAAACATGTCTACTGCTTGTGTGTCTATGATTTTATATTGATCTTTCATCAACGCTAAATCTCTTGCTTGTGTAGCAGAGTTACAGCTTACGTATACAATTCGATTGGGAGATATTTTTAATATTTGTTCTACCACTTTTTTATGCATTCCGTCACGAGGAGGATCTGTAATAATAACATCTGGTTGACCGTGTAGATTGATGAATTCAGTAGTGAAAACTTCTTTCATATCACCAACGTAGAATTCAACATTGTCAATTTTATTATGTTCTGCGTTTCCTTTAGCGTCTTCTATGGCTTCTGGTACAGACTCTACACCGATTACTTTTTTTGCGTTTTTAGCAACAAACTGTGCAATAGTTCCTGTTCCTGTATATAAATCATATACAAGTTCGTTTCCTGTTAAACCAGCAAAATCTCTTGTAACTTTATAAAGTTCATAAGCTTGTTTTGAGTTGGTTTGGTAAAATGATTTGGCATTAATTTTAAAACGTAGACCCTCCATTTCTTCAAAAATATGATCTCGCCCGCTAAATAAAATGATATCCTGATCGTAGATAGAATCGTTTCCTTTGCTATTGATAATATACTGCAAAGAGGTTATCTGTGGAAATGTTTGTTGGATATAGTTTAATAGGAGTTCTCGTTTTTCTTTATCTTCCTTGAAAAACTGATAAACCAGCATAATTTCTCCAGTAGATAAAATTCTTAACATCATCGTTCTAAGTAGTCCATCTTGTTCTCTTGGATTGTAAAATTCAATATTGTTGGCAAGAGCAAATTCTTTGGTCGAATTTCTAATTTCGTTTGAAGGATCTTCTTGAAGGTAACATTTTTCAACATCTAAAATTTTGTCCCACATACCAGAGATATGAAAACCCAAGGCGTTTTTATTATCTATTTCTTTGTCAGATTTTATTTCTTCATAAGTCAACCATCGATTACTTGAAAATGAAAATTCCATTTTGTTTCTGTAAAAATATTCTTCTTCACAGCCGAGTATAGGAGTGATTTTTTCTAGTTCAAGATGACCAATTCTTTGTAGGTTTTGGATAGTCTCCTTTTCTTTATAAAAAAGTTGATCTTTATATTTCATATGTTGCCATTTACAACCACCGCAATGTTCAAAATGAGTGCATTTAGGTTCAGCTCTTTTATCTGAGTATTTGTGAAACTTTGTGGCAGTACCTTCAAAATACGCTTTTCTTTTTTTTCCTGTTTGAATATCAACAATATCTCCTGGAATTGCATTTGTTAAAAAAATAACACGACCATCGGGTGCTTTTGCAACTGATTTTCCTCTTGCTCCAGCATCGATTACTTCGATGTTTTCAAATACGTAATTTTTCTTTTTTCTGCCCATTTTGCAAAGATACTTTTTTTCTGAAAGTATCTTTGTGTACGATGTCTAAAAAGGGAATATTTATTATTGTTTAAAATAAGGTAAGAGTTGGGTTTTGTGACTGTTAATAGTGCAGTAAATGCAAATAATGCCAAAGAGAAGGGGTTTAATCTTCTGTTTGTAATGAGAAATATTCTTTTAGGAGTCTTAACTGATAGTACCAAATAAATTTCAGAGTGGTTGATGCTAAATTTGAATTATTTTTTTCTTTAGATGAAATAAAAAATATTAGCATAGCTTAGGTTATGGTTCTATTTTATATTGAAAGATGAATTAAAAAGAAACGAATTTAATACGTCATTTAAATGTCAAAATGGTGTGAAATGACAATTAGGAATGTGATAGAATAAATTTCGCTTTATATAAGAGCAACAAAAAGCAGAAACTTTACAGTTCCTGCTTTTTGTTTATATAGATTAAGGCTCTTAGTCTCTTCTTCTTCCGAAACCAGAGCTTCTATCAGGTCTATCTGAACTTCTTCTGTCAGATCTATCTGATCTATCAGGTCTGTCTGAAGATCTTCTATCGCTAGACCCGCGATCTCTACGTCTGCTATCGTTTCTGTCAGATCTACCACCTTCTCTTCTGTCGGAGCGACCACCACCTTCATAGCGTCTTCCTCTACCTCTTCTTTCTTCGCTTCCTCCACGACGATCGTTTCTTCTTCCTCCTCCTGAGCGTTTTTTCTTTTCAGTAACTTCAACATTTACACTACGACCGTTAAATTCAGCTCCTTGGAATGAGCTAATTGTTTCGTCGGTAAAATTCTTGTCTAATTCAAAGAAAGAGAAAGTATCTAAGATTTCAATTTGTCCAATTTCAACATTGTTAGTGATTTCTTGCTCGTTTATCAATCCTATTAATTTTCCAGGATTTAAGTTGTCCTTTCTTCCAAGGTTGATAAAGAAACGAGTCATGTTTTCATCATCTCTTGATTTTCCTCGGTCGTCAGATCTACTTCTTTCTGCTTCATTTAGGTCACGAGAGTTTGTGTAGTATTTTAGGAATTTATTGAATTCAACAGAAACAAATTTCTGAATTAATTCTTCTCTATTCAGTCCTTCTAGACTAGAATAAATACTCTCTAAATAGGTGTCAATTTGATCGTGATTAACTTCTGTTTCTTTAACGATGTTAATTAAACTGAATAATTGATTCTTGCATATTTCTTCTCCAGAAGGAACTTCCTTCTTGGTAAATTTTTTATTTATTTTTCTTTCTATAGGGCGTAATCGACCCATTTCTTTATTAGTAATTAGAGCAATTGAAATACCTTTTTTTCCTGCTCTTCCCGTTCTTCCACTTCTATGAGTGTAAGCTTCGATTTGGTCTGGTAATTTGTAATTGATTACGTGGGTTAAGTTGCTTACATCTAATCCACGAGCAGCAACATCTGTAGCTACTAATATCTGTAAGCTATTGTTTCTGAATTTTTGCATAACCCCATCACGTTGTGCTTGAGATAAATCTCCATGTAATGCATCTGCATTATAGCCATCTTGAATAAGGTTTTCTGCTACTTGTGCAGTCTCTCTTTTTGTTCTACAGAAAACGATTCCATAAACATCTGGATTTGCGTCACAAATTCTTTTTAATGCAGGGTACCTGTTTCTTTCTGTGACCACATAATATTCGTTAGTTACATTATCAGCTCCAGTATTCTTTTTACCTGCAGTAATTTCAATTGGGTTATCCATATAGTTTCTAGCAATAGATTCCACTTCTCTAGGGAATGTTGCAGAAAACAATAGAGTTTGTTTGTTATCTGGAGTAACCTCTAATACTTGATCCAATTCGTCTTTGAATCCCATGTTAAGCATTTCATCTGCTTCATCTAAGATTAACCACCTTACGTTGTCAAGTTTCAGTGATCTTCTTTTGATAAGGTCAACTGTACGTCCAGGAGTACCAACAACAATTTGAGCGCCTTTATTTAGTCCTCTAATTTGGTCTTGAATATTTGCTCCCCCATAAACGGTAAGTACATTTACTCCTTTCATGTATTTAGAGAAATCTTGAATGTTTTTTCCAATTTGAACTGCTAATTCTCTGGTGGGAGATAAGATGATTGCTTGTGTTGATTTATTGTTAGCATCTAGTTCTTGCAGTACAGGTAAGCTAAATGCGGCTGTTTTTCCTGTTCCTGTTTGTGCAAAAGCTTTTAAATCCTGATTGGATGAAATTACTTGAGGAATAGCTTTTAATTGAATTTCAGAAGGTGTTTCGTATCCTAAATCGGTTAGCGCTTTAAGGATTTCGTCGTTCAATCCTAATTCTTTAAATGTAGACATTTTGTATAAGTTATTGACTTACAAAATAATATCGCTACTTTGTCAGCCGTTGTTAAAAGTCTGCAAAGATAGTTCTAATAGTTGCATTAATCTAAAGAATAGTGTTCTTTTTTGGCTTGATATTCTGTTGTCATGGTTTGAATATGGTTGTTTTCAGATTGATAATCTGAAGGTGTGCTGTGTTTGTTTGTAATATGCTCATTTCTAGTGTCTTTTTACGTGTGTTATATGTTGTCGAAGTGAGAAATAAATACTAAATTTGCAAACCTTTTTACGAGTACGGATTTAAGAAGAGGAATTGATGTATGTTAACTAACATCTCTTATGGTTAATGTCGTTTAAAAAATCCGGTTAACAATAGGATACAAATATTAAGACAAAATGTCTGAAGAATTAAAAAACGAAGTTGAGGTTCAGGAAGTTCCTGCTGTTGAGACTGTAAATCCAGAACAATTTTTAGCAGATTTCGATTGGCACAAATACGAAGAAGGTATTGAGGTTGTTGATGAAGCTAAATTAAAAGAATTTGATGCTGCTTTAGAAGGAACTGTTGGTTTCGTAAATGAGTTAGATGTTATCGAAGGAACAGTAACTAGAATTACTGATCGTGATGCTATCATCGATATCAATTCAAAATCAGAAGGAGTTATCTCTTTAAACGAATTCCGTTACAATCCAGGCTTAGTTGTTGGTGATGTAGTAGAGGTATTGGTTGATAGAAGAGAAGATGTTTCTGGTCAATTAGTATTGTCTCATAAAAAAGCGAGAGTAATAAAAGCTTGGGATAGAGTAATCAACGCACAAGAAACTGGTGAAGTAGTTAACGGATTTGTTAAGTGTAGAACTAGAGGAGGTATGATTGTTGACGTATTCGGAATTGAAGCATTTTTACCAGGTTCTCAAATTGATGTTAAGCCAATTAGAGATTACGATCAATATGTTGATAAAACAATGGAATTCAAAGTTGTGAAAATCAACCATGAGTTTAAAAATGTTGTTGTTTCTCATAAAGCTCTTATTGAAGCTGATATCGAGATTCAGAAGAAAGAAATTATTGGGAAGTTAGAAAAAGGACAAGTATTAGAAGGTATTGTGAAAAATATTACTTCTTACGGTGTATTCATCGATTTAGGTGGAGTAGACGGTTTGGTACACATTACTGATTTATCTTGGTCAAGAATTAACCACCCATCTGAGGTAGTTGAATTAGATCAAAAATTAAATGTAGTAATCCTTGATTTTGATGACCAAAAAACAAGAATCCAATTAGGATTGAAACAATTAAATGCTCATCCATGGGAAGCTTTAGATGCTGAACTTAAAGTGGGTGATAAAGTAAAAGGTAAAGTAGTAGTACTTGCTGATTACGGTGCGTTTATTGAGGTTGAACAAGGTGTAGAAGGATTGATTCATGTTTCAGAAATGTCATGGTCAACTCATTTACGTTCAGCTCAAGACTTTGTGAAAGTTGGAGATGAAATTGAAGCAATCGTATTGACTCTTGATAGAGAGGATAGAAAAATGTCACTAGGTATCAAGCAATTACATCCAGATCCGTGGACTGATATTACTAAGAAATATCCAGTGGGTTCTAAGCATAAAGGTACTGTAAGAAATTACACAAACTTTGGTGTTTTTGTTGAACTAGAAGAAGGAATTGACGGATTGGTTTATATCTCGGATCTTTCTTGGACTAAGAAAATTAAACATCCATCTGATTTTGTATCAGTAGGTGATATTTTAGATGTTCAAGTATTGGAATTAGATGTTGAAAATCGTAAGTTAAACTTAGGTCATAAACAAACTCAAGACAATCCTTGGGATGGACATGAAGTGACTTATACAATCGATTCAGTACATGCTGGTACAATTAAAGAAAAAACAGACAAAGGTGCAATTGTAGAATTCGCAGATGGAGTTGAAGCTTTCGTGCCAGGTCGTCATTTAGAGAAAGAAGATGGTAGTAAACTTGGAAAAGGAGATGCTTCTGATTTTAAAGTATTAGAATTTAACAAGGAGTACAGAAGAATTGTTGCTTCTCATACTGCGATTTTCAGAGCTGAAGAGGCTAGAAATATCAAAGCTGTAGCTAAGAAATCAGAATCTGCTGAAAAATCAACATTTGGTGATATTGCAGGTCTTGCTGACTTAAAGAAAAAAATGGAAGGAAAAGAATAATTTCTACATTTTATAATTAAAAAAGAGCTGTCTATTTTTAGATAGCTCTTTTTGTTTACAGGATGTTTTATACTTGTTTTAGCCTCTTTGTCTTATGGCTGATAAATATAATTACTTTGATAGACGAGTAGTCGTTATTCTTTTCTATTTTTGTTTTTGAGAATGAATTTAATACAATACTATATATGTCATTGATAAAATCAATATCAGGAATAAGAGGTACCATTGGTGGTTCTATAGGGGATAATTTAACGCCGCTTGATGCAGTGAAATTTGCAAGTGCCTATGGTACATGGTTGTTAGATAGAAATAAGAATATAAAAGAAACCTTGAAAGTTGTAATTGGTAGAGATGCGCGTATTTCTGGTAAAATGATAAGTAGTCTTGTCTCTAATACACTCATTGGTTTGGGGATTGATGTAGTGGATTTAGGTTTGTCAACTACGCCAACTGTAGAAATAGCTGTTCCGATGGAAAAAGCAAATGGAGGGATTATTATCACGGCATCGCATAACCCTAAACAATGGAATGCTTTAAAATTATTGAATGAACAAGGTGAATTTTTAGATGGAATTGAGGGTGATAAAATATTGAATTTGGCAGAGAATGATGCATATACATATGCAGAGGTCGATGACCTAGGAGTGTATACGAAGGATAAATCGTTTATTAAAAAGCACATTGATGCTGTGTTGGCTCTTGGTTTAGTTGATGTTGCTGCTGTTAAAAAAGCAAAATTCAAAGTAGTATTAGATGCTGTAAATTCGACTGGTGGAATTTTTATTCCTGCTTTGTTAGAGCGAATGGGAGTAGATTGTGTAAAGTTATATTGTGAACCGAATGGTGAGTTTCCTCACAATCCAGAGCCATTAAAAGAACATTTAGAGGATATATCAAAACTTGTGGTTGCAGAAAAAGCACACTGTGGTATTGTTGTTGATCCAGATGTAGATAGATTGGCATTAGTAAATGAAGATGGCTCTATGTTTGGAGAAGAATATACCTTAGTGGCTTGTGCCGATTATGTTCTAGGAAAGTTAGAAGGAGGAAACACGGTTTCTAATTTGTCCTCTTCTAGAGCGTTAAGAGATGTGACAGAGAAACATGGTGGGTCTTATGCTGCAAGTGCAGTAGGGGAAGTTAATGTGGTCATTGCCATGAAGGAAACCAATACGGTTATTGGAGGTGAAGGAAATGGAGGTGTCATTTATCCAGAATCTCATTATGGGAGAGATTCTTTGGTTGGTGTCGCTTTGTTTTTATCACATTTAGCAACGTGTAATATGTCTTGTAAGGAATTAAGAGATTCTTTTCCAAGTTATTTTATGAGTAAAAATAAAATACAATTAACACCTGGTTTAGATGTAGATAATATTCTTGAGAAAATGGCAGAAAAGCACAAATCTGAATATGTGAATATCATTGATGGTGTTAAAATAGATTTTCCAACCGAATGGGTTCATTTAAGAAAATCAAATACAGAACCAATAATTAGAGTGTATACAGAAAGTAACTCTCAGGAAAATGCAGAGGCATTGGCTCAGAAAACGATTGAAGAAATAAAACAAATAGCAAGGTTGTAAAGGTGTTTAGTTGATTTTTTTGGCAGGCTCCTTTGGGCTTGTTTCTAATGACAATATCAAAATGTTCTATTTTTTAGGTTTGTATTTTCTTTGATTCTTAAATTCAAGTAATAAAGATCACAGAATTTAAGACCGTTGCAAGGTACATGACAAAAACAAAGACCCAAACTTAGGGTGTAAATCATTGTTTGTTAGCTTATTAAGGCGTGTAATTTAAGTTATGAAACTACAAAGAACAGCTGCTTTTGCAGATAGCATTTGTGACTTACGTACAAGAAAGATAAAAGCTACATTTTTTAGTCAAATAAATATTCTTATCGATTGGGATCGCATTTCAAAAATAATAGACAAAGGACTATTCCAGGGGTAAAAGTGCCGTTGGT
>NZ_JBAHZZ010000027.1:0-10414 GCF_037132785.1 Flavicella sp.
AATCGATAAGAATATTTATTTGACTAAAAAATGTAGCTTTTATCTTTCTTGTGCGTAAATCACAAATGCTATCTGCAAAAGTAGGTGTTATTTGTAGTTTCATGGCTTGAATATACATCTTAATAAGTTAACAAACAATGACTTACACCCTAAGTTTGGGTCTTTGTTTTTGTCATGTACCTTGCAACGGTCTTTATTTGACTAAAAAATGTAGCTTTTATCTTTCTTGTGCGTAAATCACAAATGCTATCTGAAAAAGTAGGTGTTATTTGTAGTTTCATGGCTTGAATATACATCTTAATAAGCTAAGAAACAATGATTTACACCCTAAGTTTGGGTCTTTGTTTTTGTCATGTACCTTGCAACGGTCTTACAATGTCCAGAAGTGAAGAGTCAACTGTTAGGAGGCGAGTTCTTCGGTAAAGGATATTTTGTAAATAGTAGTAGGACAGCATGGAACGGAAAAAAGATTTCAAAACATGTTAAATCCCTAGGGAAATAGGCTGGAACATGAAGACCTTCAAGAAAAGAAGAATCGAAAAACCGACTTAACGAGCAAGCTCTACTAGGAGTTTTTCTTTAAAAACGCACTAACTCCAACAAGCATCTCCTCTTTGTTTTCTATATGCGACATATGCCCCTCAGAAAACCGAAGAACCTTTGTTTCTGTGCCTTCTACTTGCTCTAACAAATCATCCAACTTCAAAACAGGATCTTTATCACCGATCATCATTAATTTGGGATACGGACCAAAGTGCAACAACACTTCTCTATCGTTTCTAATTTTCATTCCTTCCAAAGCAGCAATAATTCCTTGTTTAGAAGTTCTCAAGGCCACTTGTTTGACCTCGTTAATCTGCTCTCTATAAAGTTTCCTATTACGTGAACGAAATAACATTGGAATAGAATTTCTAATAAAAGAGGTGTGATTTTCTTTTACTATTTGAATAGCCTTGTTTCTTCCTATCTGTTTTTCTTTTGAATCACTTCTTGTCGTTGAATTCATTAAACAAAGCCCTTTTACTTTATCTGGATAAAACTCTGCAAACGCCAGAGCCACATAACCTCCCATAGAATGACCAATTAAAAAAGTTTTTCTAATTTTAAGATGAGTTAGCACCTCATTAACAGCTTCAGCCATTTGCTCCATAGTATGCACATAACCTAAATTATCAGACAAACCGTGTCCTAGAAGATCAATTGAAATTACCCTATATCTTTTCGATAATAATTCTACCGTAGAATTCCACATGCTTGTGTTTTCTAAAAAACCATGCAATAAAACCACGGCTGTTCCTGTACCAAATTCGGCAAAATGAATTTGAGTGTTTTTATAGGATACATACATGCTTAGAAAAAATTATAATTTTTTACCACCCAATTCAAAAGCTCTTGCTACAGCAACTTCAATACATTTTTGAATTTCTGGACCTACGTTTGTATCTGCTAAATGATTCAAACCTGCAATTGTTGTTCCTCCTTTTGAAGAGACACGATTCATCCATTCGGTTAACGAGATATCATTATCTTGATACAATTTAACAGCCCCTCCAAAAGTTTGAGACACTAATATTTTTGATTGCTCTGGACTAAAGCCTAAATTTTCAGCCGCATTTACCATGGCGTTCATCATATAAAAAACAAAGCCAGGTCCACTACCAGAAACTCCTGTCGACTTATCAATATCGTCCTCAGTTTTCACCAACACAGCCTTTCCTGTTGTTTCAAGTATTGAAGCCACTAACTCTAATTCTTCAGTAGAAACCTCTTCCGAGCCTACATATGTTGTCATTCCTAACTTTACCTGTGCGGGTAAATTAGGCATCGCTCTAACTACTTTCTCCAAACCAAGACCTTTTTGAATCGTTTCAATTGTTGTGCCCGCCATAATTGAAACTACTAATTGATCTTTATTCAAAAAATGATTTATCTCTTCAAAAACAGTTGGTGAGATTTGAGGTTTTACAGCTAAAAAAATCACATCCGCCTCTTTTAAGACACTAAAATCACTACCTATGGAAATAGTATTTAGAGCCGAAATTTCTTGAATTCTCTCTATAGACTTTTCCAACACATGAATTTGTGTTTCTAAATTTGAATTAAAAATAGATTCGGCATAAGTGAACCCCATATTTCCACCTCCAATAACTGTAATTTTCTTCATGCTTATAGAATTGAATTCGGTTGTGTTTTCTAAATAGAGCAAAATACACTTTTAGAAAATCCTAGAGAAATTTTCAGTTTTATGAATTCATCAAGTTTTCAATTTCATCAGCCTCAATAGGAATATTTTGCATTAAATTAAACGGAACTCCTGATTCTTGGATTACCACATCGTCTTCTAAACGAATTCCAAATCCTTCTTCTGGTATATAAATTCCTGGCTCAACGGTAAAAACCATATTCGCCTGCATGGGGTCAGTTAAAACCCCATAATCATGTGTATCTAAACCCATATGATGAGAAGTACCATGCATAAAATATTTTTTATATGCGGGACATTCTGAGTCTTCATTTTGGACATCTGCTTTATCTAACAAATTCAACCCTAACAATTCTGAAGTCATTATTTTCCCAACTTCAGCATGATATTCTTTCCAATCAGTACCGGAAACCAGCATTTTTGTCGCGTCATTTTTAATTCGATTCACCGCATTATAAACCTCTTTTTGACGATCTGTAAACCTACCCGAAACAGGAATTGTCCTAGTCAGATCACTTGAATAATTAGCGTATTCCGCCGCAACATCCATCAATATCAATTCGCCTGATTTACACTGTTTGTTGTTTTCTATATAATGCAATACATTTGCATTACTTCCGCTTGCTATAATTGGCGTATAAGCAAATCCTTTAGATCTGTTTTTTATAAATTCATGAATTAATTCTGCTTCAATTTCATACTCCCATACCTTGGGTTTTACAAAAGAAAGCAACCTACGAAAACCCTTTTCAGTAATATCACATGCCTTTTGAATCAGTGCTATCTCCTCAACTTCTTTTACAGAACGTATTCGTTGTAGAATAGGATTACTCTCTTCAATCCTTTTATTAGGATATCTTTCTTTGACCATCTTTATAAAACGATCTTCACGAATTTCTGTTTCTACTTTAGCTCTATAATGCCCGTTTTTATTTATATATACATTCTCAACATCATTCATCAATTCCTCCAAAACAGATTCTAACTCTTTTAACCAAAACACTGTTTTTATACCAGATGTTTCGGTGGCTTTATGTTTTGATAGTTTTTCGCCTTCCCAGATAGCTATATGATTATTTGTTTCTCTAACAAATAAGATTTCTTTATATTCCTTCTTTTTAGCGTCAGGAAACAAAAACAAAACACTTTCTTCTTGATCTACTCCTGTCAAATAAAAGATATCTCTATGTTGAGCAAAAGGCAATGTGCTATCAGCACTTACCGGATATATATCATTTGAATTAAAAAAAGCCAAAGAATTTGATTTCATCTGAGCGACAAACTTCTTTCTGCTTTTTATAAACAAATTACTATCAATTGCTTCGTATTTCATAGTCGGAAAATTTAAGTCTTACAAAAATATAAAACCTTAACTTAAATTACACATACAAATGCATAAATTTGTAATGAATTAATTCTTTATAACTTTTTTTTGAAAAAAACAATCCTAATATTCATTTTTCTAATTAACCTGTTTCATACGAGTTCTGCACAGAATCATAAACAGGGGTTTAAAAACCTTTCTTCACCCGAAAAATGCTGGGTTATATTTCATCCTTTTAAAGCAAAAAGAGCCTATCGAATATCTTTGCAGGCACAAAAAACATCTGATTCCATCGCAAAAACCACTCTGCTAGATCAAGATAAAAACGGAGGGCAAGTTGATGCCTTTAGGCATGCCTATTGGATGGCTACTTTAGCAAAGGAAATTGGAAAAAACTCTGCAAAAAGTCTTGGTAAAGCCCATGAAAAAGGAAATTATAAGCAGTTCAAAAAGAACCAATTCGAAGATGGAACCCATCCAGACAAACCCTCCTCTGAAATGGATCTTTTTAATAACAACATAGGAATCAATATCTTTAAGGAAAATAAAAACGTTAACAAAATGGAACTCATCTCTCTTGTCATTGAAAAAATAAAAAAAGGGAAATTAAAAATCTTAAAAAAAGACATCTATGGACACTACAACGACTGCAATGGAAAATCCATAAATTTAAAAGAATATAAAGGCATCTGGGAAACACCAAAATGCCTTATAAATTCAAACCTAAATAAATTATAAAAACAATCTACGATATCGTATTCGTATCGAAGTACTAAGGGGTCACAACCCTTTATTTTTACTACCTAAACGGCAGCCTAAATAGAAGTGATATATATCATAACTCCCCGTTTTTGTTCACTTTAAATTTGCACATATTTATACTAAACTATGACCATAACATTTATTATTTTAGGAATTACGATCATTCTTTTTATTTCGGGAAAAATAAGACCTGATATTGTTGCGTTAACCTGCATGATGTCATTAAGCTTGTCGGGAATCCTTACCGTTGATGAAACTTTTTCAGGCTTCAGCAATTCGAGTATTCTTTTAATTGCTGGTCTTTTTATTGTAGGAGAAGCGATGAGCAGAACTGGATTAACATCCCTGCTAGGTAATAAAATTATTCAACTATCTAACAACAATTCTAATAAGCTACTTGTGCTTATTATCATCGGCTCTGCAATTCTGTCTGCCTTTATGAGTAATACAGGAACTGTAGCATCATTAATGCCTGTCATTATTGCTGCTGCTTGGCGTTTAAAAACACCCGCATCAAAAATGCTGATTCCTCTATCTTTTGCTGCTGCAACGGGAGGTTTACTAACTCTAACAGGTACACCTACCAATATCATAACGAATCAAGCTATGCTAGACGCAGACATTCAAGGGTTTGATTTTTTTGAGTTTTCATTGATTGGCTTACCGCTTCTGGTTTTAACTGTTATCTATATGCGTTATTTTGGAACAAAAATGTTACCTAATAATAAATCTAGAAGACTCGATGATATAGATGAATCTATTAAAACCATTGAGGATTCTTATCAGCTATTTGAAGGCTTTTGGAAAGTCAGAATCAGACCCAGCTCTTCTGTTATTGGTAAAACCATCAAACAAATAAAATTAGGATCATCAATGGGGGTAAATATTATTAAAATTATCTCCCATGAAGAAACCTCATCAACTTTTCTTAAAAAGGTAAGACTCAAAAAGAGTGAACCAAATGAATACCCTGATATAAACAGGAAATTTCATTCAGGTGATGAACTTATAGTAAACTGTAGTGAGATGCGAATTAACAGATTTATTGACAAACATAACGTAGCTGCTACCAAATTAGAAAAAATAGATGGAGAGTTCATTAAGGAAAACGTACTTTCTGATGAAGTTGGGATGTGTGAATTGATTGTCTCACCGAGGTCTATCTACAAAGGAAGGAAAATCAACACAGGAAGGTTTGGAGATAAATACAATGTTCAAGTAATGGCATTGAACAGGTACAATAAAAGAATTAGAGGAAGAGAATTTGTTCTACAAGAAGGAGACTCCTTATTGGTACGAGCAAAATGGGAAGACATCAGAGCAATTCAAGAAGAAAGTAGAGATTTCCTAATTATTGGTTCTCCTGAAGAACTCGCTAAAGAGGTCGGTAAAATCACAAAAAAGGGGATTATTTCAATTTTCGCAATGATCTTTATGGTATCCATGTTTGTTTGGGGTCCGTTTCCATCAGTTATAACTGTATTTCTAACGGCATTCATTATGATTGTTGGAGGATGTATTAATATGAATCAATCCTACAGGTCTATAAACTGGAATGTAATCATCATCATGGCGGGTATGATTCCTATGGGAGTTGCTCTCCAAAAAACGGGAGGAGCTAAATTCATTGCAGATTCTATGATTGGATTATTGGGAGATATGCATCCCACTTATTTTTTAGCAGGTGTCTTTATAATTACTTCACTTTTAAGTCAAGTAATGAGCAATACGGCTACTGCAATTTTAATGGCCCCCATAGTACTGGTCTCTGCATTAGAATTAGGATATTCACCTTATCCATTTATGATGGTATTAGCAGTAAGTGCATCCACCGCTTTTTTAACACCTTTTGGAACTCCAACCAATACAATGGTAATGAATGCTGGTAATTATAAGTTTACCGATTACTTTAAAAGTGGATTTCCATTAATCGTTATCTTCTTTATCGTAAGTATTATCATGATTCCTATGATTTGGCCTTATGAATAAATAACTGCCTAATCAAATAACTAAGTATAAATACTTAGTTATTTGATTTTTAAAATTATTAATTACATATAAAAACACATATTTATCTTTTAAAAAAAACAACAATAAAAAGCAACATATCAAAGAGGTAAACACTAAGAAAAGGCTTTGTTAAAACCATTCTAAATAACTAAAATAGTAGCCTGTTTCTTTTACCAAAGAAAATCTAAGTAGTACCTTTGTTATATTCTTAAAACAAATTAAAAATGAGCGGATTTTTATCTTCATCAATTGCGAGGAAAGTAGCTATGGCACTGTCAGCACTGTTCCTTATCTTTTTCCTAATTATACATTTAGCGGTTAACATTACTTCTATTTTTAGTGAAACTTTATTTAACGACTTATCCCATTTTATGGGAATCAATCCTTTGATACAATTTGCCTTGCAGCCTGTACTAATTTTCGGTGTAGTGTTTCACTTTGTTATGGGCTTTGTGTTGGAATTAAAAAACAAAAAAGCAACGGCGATAAAGTACGCCAAAGACAACGGAGCAGCGAATTCAACATGGACTTCAAGAAACATGATTTACAGCGGTTTGGTAATTCTTGCTTTTCTCGTTTTACATTTTATTGACTTTTGGGTTCCTGAAATCAACTATAAGTATATCGCTGGTTTACCTGAAGATCCTACACGTTACTTCGCAGAATTACAACATAAATTTATCAACCCTTTAAGAGTTGGTGCTTATGTCGTTTCTTTTGTTTTATTAGGATTGCATTTGTCTCATGGTTTTCAATCAGCTTTCCAATCAATGGGATTCAACAACAAATACACAAAAACAGTAAAAGCTGCGGGAACGATTTATTCTATCGTAATTCCAGCAGGATTTATTCTAGTAGCTGTTTTTCATTTTTTTAACCATTAATCTTATATAGATATGACGACTTTAAATTCAAAAATCCCAAAAGGTCCAATTAAAGATAAGTGGACAACTTACAAAGACAAAATTGACTTAGTAAACCCCGCAAATAAACGTAACATAGATGTTATCGTTATAGGAACAGGATTGGCTGGTGGTTCTGCTGCCGCTTCTTTAGCTGAGTTAGGATATAATGTAAAAGCATTTGCGTATCAAGATTCTCCACGTAGAGCACACTCTATTGCTGCACAAGGAGGAATCAATGCTGCAAAAAATTATCAAGGTGATGGTGATTCTACTTACAGATTGTTTTATGACACTGTAAAAGGTGGTGATTATCGTTCACGTGAAGCCAATGTACACCGTTTGGCAGAAGTTTCAGGAGATATAATTGACCAATGTGTTGCTCAAGGAGTTCCTTTTGCACGTGATTATGGTGGATTATTAGACAACCGTTCTTTTGGAGGAGTATTGGTGTCTCGTACTTTTTACGCTAAAGGGCAAACGGGTCAACAATTATTATTAGGAGCTTATTCTGCAATGAACCGTCAGATTGCTCGTGGTAAAATTGAAATGTACAATCGTCATGAAATGCTAGATGTAGTATTGGTAGACGGAAAAGCAAGAGGGATTATCGCACGTAACATGATTACAGGTGAAATTCAACGTCATTCTGCACATGCTGTAGTTATTGCTTCTGGAGGATATGGAAATGTATATTTCTTATCTACAAATGCAATGGGATCTAACATTACTGCTGGATGGAAAATACACAAAAAAGGTGCATTCTTCGCAAACCCTTGTTATACTCAAATTCACCCAACTTGTATTCCAAGATCTGGTGATTATCAATCAAAATTAACATTGATGTCTGAATCATTGCGTAATGATGGTCGTATTTGGGTTCCTGGAAAAATTGAAGATGCCAAAGCAATTCAACAAGGAAAATTAAAGCCAACGCAAATTGCTGAAGCCGATAGAGATTATTACTTAGAAAGAAGATATCCTGCCTTTGGAAACTTAGTGCCTCGTGATGTTGCTTCAAGAGCGGCAAAAGAACGTTGTGATGCGGGTTATGGAGTTAATGCTACAGGAGAAGCTGTATACTTAGATTTTGCTGCTGCAATTGACCGTTACGGGAAAGAGCAAACTAAAATTAAAGGTATTGAAAATGCAACTGCAGATAAAATATACGACTTAGGACAGGCTGTAATAGAAGAAAAATATGGTAATTTATTCCAAATGTACGAGAAGATCGTAGATGAAAACCCATATAAAACACCTATGATGATTTATCCAGCAACACACTATACTATGGGTGGTATTTGGGTTGATTACAACTTAATGACTACAATTTCTGGATGTTACTGTATTGGAGAGGCAAACTTCTCTGACCATGGTGCTAACAGACTAGGTGCTTCCGCATTGATGCAAGGTTTGGCTGATGGTTATTTTGTATTACCATATACAATTGGTGATTATTTATCTGATGACATTCGTACAGGGAAAATCCCTACGGATACACCAGAGTTTGACGAAGCTGAAAAATCAGTTACGGATTTGATTAATTTCTTTATCAATAATAAAGGAACTAACTCTGTAGATTATTATCATAAGAAACTAGGTGTAATCATGTGGGACAAAGTAGGAATGTCTCGTAACGAAAAAGGATTGAAGGAAGCGATGACTGAAATCAAAGCTTTACGTGAAGACTTCTGGAAAAACGTTACAGTGCCTGGAAATGCAAACGAAATGAATACAGAATTAGAAAAAGCTGCTAGAGTTGCAGATTTCTTAGAATTAGGAGAATTGTTTGCAAAAGATGCTTTGGACAGAAACGAATCTTGTGGAGGTCACTTTAGAGAGGAGTCTGTGGAATTAGATGGAGAACAAAAAGGAGAAGCCAAACGTAATGATAAAGATTTTGCTTATGTTTCTGCATGGGAGTATAAAGGAGAACCTGGTGATGCTGTTCTTCATAAAGAAGAATTAGAATTTAAAGACATCGAATTAAAACAACGTTCATACAAATAAGAAGACATTATGAATTTAACATTAAAAATCTGGAGACAAAAAAACGCTGATGACAAAGGTCAATTAGTGGATTATAAAGTAACTGATATTTCAGAGCATATGTCGTTCTTAGAAATGATGGATGTATTGAACGAGCAATTGGTCAACAAAGGCGAAGAGCCTATTGCTTTTGACCATGACTGTCGTGAAGGAATTTGTGGAACGTGCTCTATGTATATCAATGGTGAAGCACATGGTCCCGACAAAGGAATTACCACTTGCCAGTTACACATGCGTTCTTTTAAAGATGGTGAAACCATCCATATTGAGCCGTTTAGAGCCGCTGCATTTCCTGTAATCAAGGATTTAATAGTAGACCGTACTTCTTTTGATAGAATCCAACAATCTGGTGGTTATATATCAGTAAACACATCTGGAAATACTCAAGATGCGAATGCCACACCTATTTCAAAAGTAGCTGCAGATAAAGCAATGGATTCCGCTTCATGTATTGGATGTGGAGCATGTGTTGCTACTTGTAAAAACTCGTCTGCAATGTTATTTGTTGGAGCTAAAGTATCTCAATTTGCTTTGTTACCACAAGGACAGGTTGAAGCTACAGAGCGTGTATTAAGTATGGTTCAGCAAATGGATGATGAAGGTTTTGGTAACTGTACAAATACAGGAGCTTGTGAAGTTGAATGTCCTAAAGGAATTTCTCTTGAAAACATTGCTCGTATGAACCGTGAATTCCTGAAAGCTAGTCTTATATAACATAATATTGTAATATTATATAGCCCGTCTATCTTTAGACGGGCTTTTTTGATTCGTTTTAATTGGCACTATAAACCAGCTGCTTTGTGTCTATCCAAGATCATTGCAGGGTACATGACAAAAACAAAGACCCAAACTTAGGGTGTAAATCATTGTTTGTTAGCTTATTAAGATGTATATTCAAGCCATGAAACTACAAATAACACCTACTTTTGCAGATATCATTTGTGATTTACGCACAAGAAAGATAAAAGCTACATTTTTTAGTCAAATAAATATTCTTATCGATTGGGATCGAATTTCAAAAATAATAGACAAGGACTATTCCAGGGGTAAAAGTGCCGTTGGTAAGCCTTCCTATGATGGTTTGTTGCTTTTTAAAATGTGTCTTTTACAGAGTTGGTACGCTTTAAGCGATTACGAAGTAGAAGATAGACTTAACGATAGTTT
>NZ_JBAHZZ010000029.1:0-20204 GCF_037132785.1 Flavicella sp.
ATGTGGTTATTATGCAACTAAAATCTTGGTTAAGAGCAATACCAACTCATGTAAGTAAATGGCATATACAAGCTTACTTTGATGAATTTTGTTTTAGAATTAATAGGTCACAATACAAAGAATCCATTTTTCATAAAACAATTCTTAGAATGGCACTACAAAAACCTAAATATCAAAAAAACACAAAACAGACACTAGGCGTATAACTCAGTAATTTTTAATCAAAAATCAGATCCCGAATTCTAATACCAACCTAAGTTTGTAATCTCTTAAATTCGATACAAATCAGGAAAGAACAAAAAAAGATTAACACCAATGACTCCACAAAAAACAACTATTTATCAACTCCTAAAAGATTGTACTTATTACTTTTAACTCGGGCTTCAATTTCTAAATATTCTTTTAATAAAAAACAACAATTTTACGAGCAATAAGCGTCAATATTTAAGCCATTTATACAAATCTTTATAACTTGCCTTTTTCCCATACATCAATATTCCTACTTTGTAAATTTTAGCTGCAAGTAAAACTACTGCTAAAAAAGTAATTACCAATAACAACATAGATATAAGAATTTCATACCAAGGCACACCAAAAGGAATACGCATCATCATTACTATTGGTGATGTTATTGGAAGGATCGAAAATATCGTTGCAACAGGTCCATGAGGATCACTCACAACAGCTACAAAACCAACATATACTCCTAATATTAAAGGAAGAATAACAGGCATCATAAATTGTTGTGTGTCTGTTTCACTATCTACTGCTGCTCCAATGGCTGCATAAATAGAACTATATAAAAAGAAACCTCCTATAAAGTAAAAAATAAACATGAAAAACATCATAACTAGAGGTAAATCAAGAATCTCTTTAAGAACAGCAGTTAGTTCAGTAAGTTCTTCTT
Source organism: Flavicella sp. (assembly GCF_037132785.1). Lineage (GTDB taxonomy): Bacteria > Bacteroidota > Bacteroidia > Flavobacteriales > Flavobacteriaceae > Flavicella. Next base: position 908 of record NZ_JBAHZZ010000029.1, read on the forward strand.
TGGACAAGTCAAGGTCGCTTTGAATCAAACCAGGAGAATTAATCGTCATTAAATCTATTCCAAAAAAGTAAGATACAGCAAAACTAAAAACCAAGAGTAAAGCTCCCCAAATAAAAAACTGCAACAATCCTGCTGAGGCATTGCCAATTATTTTTCCCATCAATAATTGAAAAGGTTTTACCGAAGAAATAATCACTTCAATAATTCTACTTACTTTTTCTTCAATGACACTACGCATTACAGAAGTTCCGTAAATTACGATAAACATCATTATTAGATAACCGGCAGCCATTCCTAAGCCAATTTTTAAACTACTGCCCAACTTTGAGGAAATTCCTCCAGAAAAATCAACCTGTTGAATAGAGATTGTATAAGTAGCCTCTTTTATGGTTTCCGCTTGTATTCCATTTAATTCTAAGTGACGAAACTTAAGTATATTAGCGACTTTATTTTCAATGTTTCTAATTAATAAGAAGTTCGGAGCTTCTAAAGAATAATAATATATCGATTCCGACAATTCTTTTAATCCATGCTCCATTTTAGGTATATACAATAAACCATCATAGGTGCCTTTTTCAACAAGAGCCTTTGATTGTACTAAACCAACTTTTTTCAAATCTATATAATGAACTGTTTCTGTATTATATAATTCAGTACTAAAATCAAGTTTAGAATTGTTTATAATCACAATTTCTTTTAAACCACTATCATTTACTTTTGTTAAATAAGCAATTAATAGTCCAATAGCTATGATTAAAAAGGGACTTAGAAACGTAAGTACTATAAATGACTTGTTGCGAACTTTAGTAAGAAACTCTCTGTATATAATAAGTTTTAACTTTTCCATAAAATCATAGAGCTTAAAGAGTTGATTGACTTGATACTGCTTGCATAAATATAGAATTCATTGTTGGGATTTGTTCCAAAAAGTGAGTTACCTCACCAAAAGAAGATATTATTTCCATCAGTTTCTTCGTTGAATCATTTTCCTTTATATGCACCAAAATTTTATAGTCATTGTGCAAGGTTTGAAAAGAACCTTTTTCAATTGTATAAAAATGTTCTAATTGAGATTTTAAGACAAATTCATGATCTGTTTTAACTCCAATTTCAAATATATTGGTTTTGAATTTATTTTGAAGATCTATTAATTTTCCTTCCAAAATTTTTTTTGAATTGTTTAAAAGAAGAATGTAGTCACACATCATTTCTACCGACTCCATTCTATGTGTAGAAAAAATAATAGTAGCACCTTGATCCCTTAACTTTAGTATTTCTTTGGCTATCAACTCTGCATTTACAGGATCGAATCCACTAAAAGGCTCATCAAAAATCAATAATTTAGGTTGGTGCAGTACAGTAATAATAAATTGAACTTTTTGAGCCATTCCTTTTGACAACTCTTGAATTTTTTTATCCCACCAATCTGTAATATCAAATTTCTCAAACCAATAGAACAATCTTTCTTTTGCTTCTTCTTTAGACAAACCTTTTAGCCTTGCCAAATATATTGCCTGCTCACCTACTTTCATCGATTTATACAAACCTCGTTCCTCTGGCAAATAACCTATTTGAGAAATATGAGTAGGGTTCAATTCTTCTCCATCTAAAAACACCTTACCCTGATCTGGTAAGATTATCTGATTTAAAATCCTTATTAAAGAAGTTTTTCCTGCTCCGTTTGGTCCGAGCAAGCCAAATACACTCCCTTTGGGTATAGAAAAGGAAATAGAGTCTAATGCTTTATAAGAACCGTAAAATTTACTGACGTTTTCAATTCTTAACAATCTTTTTGTTTTTTAAAATAGTGTAACTTCAAAGATAACTTAATTCCTATTTTATTTAACATCATATTCATGTTTCTTTCAAAAAAAAATTATATATTTATTGTGCATGCATAGCAAATTTAATAAAACACATATAAATGCCAACAAAAAATCAATCTATAGATCATCATTTAAGAGCAACTTGGCATGCCGTAACTAAGATGTATAATGAAGAAGCTGCAAAATACGAAAGTACAATGGCGACAGGTTTTTTACTTTTAAATATCGATTTTGAAAATGGAACTGCATCCACTGCATTAGGTCCCAAAATGGGAATAGAATCGACTAGCCTTTCTCGTTTGATCAAAAAAATGGAAAATAAAGGACTTATATATAAGGAAAAAAATCCAAATGACGGAAGAGGTGTTTTAATAAAACTTACCGAATTTGGAAAAGAAAAAAGAGAAACTTCTAAACAAAGCGTATTGATATTCAATGATATAGTAAAAAATCATATACCTGATGATAAACTACAACACTTCTTTGAAGTTACAGAAATAATTCATCAATTGGTTTCAAATAAATTAATTTTCGATAAATAAACAGTAAGCAAGTAAATTCAAACAAATGAAAAAGCACATTAAAAAAATCGCCGTTATAGGCTCTGGGATTATGGGATCAGGAATCGCTTGTCACTTTGCTAATATCGGAGTGGAAGTACTTTTATTAGACATTGTTCCAAATGAATTGAACGAAAAAGAAAAGTCTCAAGGGCTTACGCTAGAAAGTAAATCGGTACGTAATCGAATCGTTAATAATAGTCTTGTGGCTTCGTTAAAATCGAAACCATCTCCTATTTATAAGCAGGTATTTTCTTCAAGAATAAGCACAGGTAACTTAGAGGATGACATTGCCAAAATTGCTACAGTTGACTGGATAATAGAAGTTGTTGTAGAGCGATTAGATATAAAACAAAAAGTTTTTGAATTGATTGAAAAACACAGAACACCAGGTACTATTATTAGTTCCAATACCTCTGGTATTCCTATTCAATTTATGAACAAAGGAAGAAGTGATGATTTTCAAGCCCATTTCGCAGTTACTCACTTTTTCAATCCTCCTAGATACCTTAAACTATTTGAAGTTGTACCTGGGCCAGATTGTAAACTTGAAGTTGTTGACTTTTTAATGTCTTATGGTGAAAGATTCTTAGGTAAAACAGCAGTTTTAGCCAAAGACACCCCTGCTTTTATTGGAAATAGAATTGGAATTTTTGGAATTATGAGTCTTTTTCATATTGTTAAAGAATTAAACCTAACAATTGAAGAGGTTGACAAACTTACAGGTCCTGTAATTGGAAGACCTAAATCTGCTACATTTAGAACAGTAGATGTTGTTGGTTTAGATACGCTCGTTCATGTTGCTGATGGATTGTATAAAAACTGTCCTAATGACGAAGCTCACAATTTATTCGAATTACCAGAGTTTGTGAAAAAACTTATGGAAAATAATTGGCTCGGTAACAAAACAAAACAAGGTTTTTATAAAAAAGAAGTAGATGATAAGGGTAAAAAACAAATCCTTGCGTTAAACTTAGATACTTATGAGTATTCTATTGCAAAAAAAATAAAATTTGCCTCCTTAGAAAAGACAAAGACTATTGCCAATGTTATAGATCGTTTTACTATTTTGATCAAAGGAAAGGATAAAGCAGGTGAATTCTATAGAAAAACATTTGCAGCATTATTTGCATATAGTGCCAATAGAATTCCTGAAATTTCTGATGAGTTGTTTCGTATTGACGACGCTATGAAAGCTGGTTTTGGTTGGGAACATGGTCCTTTTCAAATTTGGGATGCCATTGGCGTAGAGAAGGGAATTGAATTGATAAAAAATGAAGGATTGACACTCAACTCCTGGGTTGAAGAAATGCTTATTTCAGGAACAAAATCTTTTTATACAGTTTCTGAAGATGTCGAAAACTATTATGATATTCCTTCAAAATCCAATTCTAAAAAACCAGGACAAGATAGTTTTATTATATTAAATCACATCCGAGAAACGAAAACGATTTGGTCTAACAAGGAAGCGGCTATTCAACATTTGGGAGATGGGATTTTAAATATTGAATTCCAATCTAAAATGAATACTATTGGTGGTGGTGTATTACAAGCCATCAACAAAGCAATAGACCTTGCAGAAGAAGAATATGAAGCCGTAATCCTTGGAAATCAAGCAGCTAATTTTTCTGTTGGAGCAAATTTAGCAATCGTATTTTTATTAGCCGTAGAACAAGAATATGACGAGCTTAATATGTCTACAAAAATGTTTCAAGATACCGTAATGCGTTTGCGATATTCTTCAGTGCCTACTTTAATAACACCTAGAGGAATGTCTTTTGGAGGTGCTTGTGAAATGAGTATGCATGTTGATAAAGTTATCGCGGCAGCAGAAACCTATACAGGGCTCGTAGAGTTTGGCGTTGGAATTATTCCAGCAGGAGGTGGAACGAAAGAAATGACCTTAAGAGCATCGGAAGCATTTTTAAAAGATGACGTTAAACTTAATAGGTTAAGAGATCGTTTTATCAATATTGCAATGGCAAAAGTTGCTACCTCGGCACATGAAGCTTTTGATTTAGGTTTTTATCAAGAAGGTAAAGACCTAGTAGTTGTCAATGGGAATCGTCAAATTGCAACGGCAAAAAGATATGCATTACAAATGTTAGAAGATGGCTACACCCAGCCAACACCTAAAAAGATAAAAGTACTTGGGCAACAGGTACTAGGAATGTTTAGAGTTGGAACAGATAGCTTAGAAAAAGGTCTTTATGCTTCTGAACACGATAAAAAAATAGCGAACAAACTTGGATATATTATGGCTGGTGGAGATTTATCTGAACCTAGTTATGTAAGTGAACAATATTTATTGGATTTAGAACGAGAAGCCATCTTATCTCTTTTAGGAGAAAGAAAAACATTGGAAAGAATTCAGTTTATGCTAAAAACAGGAAAACCATTAAGAAATTAATTTTCCAATAACTAAAAAAGAAAAAAATGAAAACAGCATATATAATACAAGGATACCGAACTGCAGTAGGAAAAGCTCCAAAAGGAATTTTTCGTTTTAAAAGACCTGATGAACTTGCTGCAGAAACTATAGAATATCTATTAAAAAATATTCCAGAACTTGATAAATCACGAATTGATGATGTAATTGTTGGTAATGCAATGCCTGAAGCTGAACAAGGTTTAAATATGGGACGTCTTGTTTCCTTAATGGGGCTTAAAATTGATACGGTTGCAGGAATGACTGTAAACAGATATTGCGCATCAGGACTGGAAACAATTAGTATTGCAACTGCCAAAATCCAATCAGGAATGGCTGATTGTATCGTTGCTGGTGGTGTAGAAAGTATGAGTTATATTCCGATGGGTGGTTACCGACCTGTTCCAAATTATAAAGCTGCCATTGAGGGGCATGAAGATTATTATTGGGGTATGGGACTTACCGCTGAAGCAGTTGCCAATCAATATAAAATATCTCGAAAAGATCAAGATGATTTTGCCTTTAAATCACATCAAAAAGCATTAACTGCACTTGACAACTCAACATTTAATGATGATATCGTCCCTATAAATATTGAAGAAATATTTATTGATGATACTGGAAAAAAACAAACAAAAAATTATACTATAAAAAAGGATGAAGGACCAAGAAGAAGAACTTCAGTTGAAGCCTTATCTAAACTAAGACCGGTATTTGCCGCCAATGGAAGTGTTACCGCAGGAAACTCTTCACAGATGAGTGATGGTGCAGCATTTGTTTTAATAATGAGTGAAGAAATGGTGAAAGAGTTAAATCTTGAACCTATTGCTAGAATGGTTTCTTTTGCAGTAGCAGGAGTACCGCCAAAAATTATGGGAATTGGACCCGTTAAAGCAATTCCAAAAGCACTAGACAGAGCTTCCCTAAAACTGAACGACATCGATTTAATCGAATTGAATGAAGCTTTTGCATCCCAATCCTTAGCAGTAATAAGAGAGCTCGGACTCAATCAAGAGATTATAAATGTCAACGGGGGTGCCATAGCTCTTGGTCATCCATTAGGTTGTACAGGAGCAAAACTCTCTGTTCAACTTTTCAATGAAATGAGAAGAAGAAAAAACAAATACGGCATGGTAACTATGTGTATTGGTACGGGTCAAGGAGCGGCTGGAATTTTCGAGTTTTTAAAATAAACTTTATTGTCAAACAAAAACAAAATAAGCATGAAAACTATAAAAGGAGGAGAATTTTTACTGAAAGAAACCAAAGCAGAAAATATATTTATCACTGAAGATTTTTCAGAGGAACAAATAATGATGAAAGAATCTGTTCGTGAATTTATAGACAAGGAAGTTTGGCCACAGAAAGAACGTTTTGAAAAATCAGACTACGCTTTTACAGAAGAAATAATGAATAAGGCTGGTGAAATGGGTTTTTTGAGTATTTCTGTCCCCGAAGAGTATGGAGGAATGGGAATGGGTTTTGTATCTACCATGTTAGTTTGTGATTATATGTCAGGTTCTAGCGGTTCCTTGGCGACAGCTTATGGTGCTCATACAGGAATCGGAACCATGCCGATATTGCTTTACGGAACTGAAGAACAAAAGAAAAAATATGTTCCCAAATTAGCTTCAGGCGAGTGGTTTGGTTCTTATTGTCTTACCGAGCCAGGTGCTGGTAGTGATGCCAATTCGGGAAAAACAAAAGCTGTTTTATCTGAAGATGATAAACATTATTTAATTAACGGACAAAAAATGTGGATTTCAAACGCAGGTTTTTGTAGTTTGATGATTGTTTTTGCTCGAATTGAAAATGACAAAAATATTACTGCATTTATAGTTGAATACGACTCAGAAAACCCTAATGGAATTACATTGGGTGAAGAAGAACATAAACTTGGAATTAAAGCTTCCTCTACGCGACAAGTTTTTTATAATGATACTATAGTCCCATTAGAAAACATGTTATCAGAAAGAGGGAAAGGTTTTAAAATTGCCTTAAACTCATTAAATATCGGACGTATTAAATTAGCTGCAGCCTGTTTAGATGCTTGCCGAAGAGTTATAACAGAAGCTGTGAAATACTCCAATGAAAGAAAACAATTTAACACGGCTATCGCTAATTTTGGAGCTATTCAATATAAAATTGCCGAAATGGCGACCAAAACCTTTGTTACTGAATCAGGGAGTTACAGAGCCGCCAAAGACATTCAGAATAAAATTGATGAATACGTTGCTTCGGGTAGTTCTCTTCAAGAAGCAGAACTAAAAGGTGTTGAAGAATATGCCATTGAATGTGCACTATTAAAAGTATATGCGTCAGAAATGGCACAATACGTTACTGACGAAGGAATACAAATTTTTGGAGGTATGGGATTCTCACAAGATACTCCTATGGAATCTGCATGGAGAGATGCTAGAATAGGTAGAATTTATGAAGGAACTAATGAAATTAACAGGTTGTTAAGTGTTGGAATGTTACTTAAAAAAGCATTTAAAGGGGAATTAGATTTGATCTCTCCAGCGATGGAAGTAGTGAATAACCTGATGGCAATTCCATCTTTTGAAACACTTGACTATTCGGAATTGTTTTCTGAAGAAAAAGAATTGTTAAACAACTTGAAAAAAATATTTTTAATGATTGCTGGTAAAGCTGTTGAAACATTCGGAATAGACTTAGAGCAAGAGCAACAAATTATTTCATCTGCTTCCGATATAATGATTCAAATCTACATGGCTGAATCAACGATACTAAAAGTTGAAAAATTAGTTTCTAAAACAACCGAGAATGAATGTAAAGTTCAAATTGCAATGGCAAAATTAAATTTATACAATGCTGTAGAAGAAATAAATACGAAAGGGAAAGAAGCAATTATTTCATTTACAACTAGCGATGAACAGAAAATGTTATTAATGGGCTTAAAAAGATTCACTAAATACACAAATTACCCTAATATTATAGCTTTAAGAAGGTTAATTGCACAAAAAATAATAGATGAAAACCAATACTGTTTTTAACAAGAATTTGATTGTTTTCATTAGAATTAATTACCTTTGCAATAAATATTTTTCAATATGAAATTAGCAATCATAACATTTATTTTATTGGCAATTGCATTTGCAGGTATCGCAATAAAAATATGGGCAAAAAAAGATGGTAAATTTGCTGGTACATGTGCCAGTCAAAACTCCAACTTTAATGAAAATGGTGAACCTTGTGGCTTTTGTGGAAAACTGCCTGAGGACTGTGAAAACAAATAAATATGCTTGATTATTTATTGTGGGCTTTTTACCTTGTAATTGTAATTCAAGTTATTTATTATCTCTTGTTTTTATCTCCTTTTTTCGGATATAAAAACAGTACAAACAGAAATAGCAAACCTATTTCTGTTATTATTTGTGCTAAAAATGAGGCTAAAAATCTTCAGAATTTTCTCCCTATGATTCTCGAACAAAAATATGCTCCAGGGTTTGAGGTCGTAATAATCAATGATCGATCCACAGATAACACCACTAATATACTATATTCTTTTGCTCAGAAAAATGATCATCTCAAAATTGTCAATCTTGAAAATTGTAAAACTTTTGGGGAGAATAAAAAAAATGCTTTAACTCTTGGAATAAAAGCGTCAACTCACGAACAATTATTATTCACTGATGCTGACTGCTTTCCTTTATCTGATACTTGGATAGAACAAATGGCCTCAAGGTATTCTACTAGTAAAAATATCGTTCTTGGTTATGGGGCTTATGAGAAAATAAATAATTCCTTTCTTAACAAAATTATCCGCTTTGAAACATTAATGACAGCTGTTCAATATTTTTCCTATGCAAAATTGGGTATACCTTACATGGGAGTAGGTAGAAATTTAGCCTATAAAAAATCAGAATTTTTTAATATCAAAGGCTTCATCAAACATATAGATATAAAATCAGGAGATGATGACCTATTTATAAATGAAGTTGCCACCTCAAAAAACACCACTTACAACTTAAACAAAGAAAGCTTTACTGTTTCAATACCAAAACAAAATCTAAAAAATTGGATTCGACAAAAACGAAGACATATATCAACTTCATCGCATTATAAAGTTCAGCATAAATTTTTATTGGCTTTATTTTATCTATCACAAATTTCTTTCTTTGTACTATCAACAATTCTCTTTATAAGTCAATCACAGGTAGAACTAGTACTTATACTCATCTCTATAAGGTATACATCTTTGCTTTTATCCCTGGGTGTATTTTCCAAGAAGCTAAACGAACAAGACTTATTAATTTATTTACCCTTTTTAGAATTATCATTGATATTCTTACAATTATATATATATTTAAACAACAAAACTTCAACACCCGTGCAGTGGCATTAACAAAATTTCATGAATGAATAAAGAAATTTCCAAACATATAGCAAATGCTAAAAATGGTGATCAAGCTGCTTATAAAGCTTTATTAAATCATTTTTGGAATGACATTTATAGATTTCAGTTGGCTAAAACTAGAAATGAAAACGAGGCAGAAGATATTACTATTCAAACTTTTTCTAAAGCCTTTGATAAACTAGACTTATATAATGAATCTTACAACTTTAAAACTTGGATTTTAAGTATTTCTAGAAATTTGCAAATTGATGAATATAGAAAAAACAAAACTTCTACAATTTCACTTAGCAATGACCTTGACAATTCTTATGACCTTACTGACGAGACTCCTTCTCCAGAAGATCAATTAATTATTGAACAAAACTTAGCTCAACTATTAATGTATATAAAACAGTTAAAACCAGATTATCAAAAAATAATCAATCTTAGATATTTTCAAGAATTATCCTATAAAGAAATTTCAAAAGAACTTAACGAACCGCTAAACAATGTTAAGGTAAGATTACTGAGAGCTAAAAAACTTCTTTCGGAAATCATTTCAAAACGGATATAAACTTTCGTTAAATCTTATTTTTAATAATTAATAAATAATTAACATTATTGTCGTTTTTTATAATATACAAATGTTAAGGATTTTAATAAAAAGCAATAATTAACCTTACTTAATAGTATTTCGCAAAGAAATATGATAATTTTGTGTTTTATGAATTCATAAATTACAAACGTTGTGTTTAAACTAAATAACCTAAAAAAAACTACCCCATACATACTCCTGATAGGTGTTTTTTTTATCAATAACATAGAAATCTTTGCTCAAGGACCAGCTCCACCGCCTCCTCCTGGTTTAGCTCCACCAGCTCTGCCTATAGATGGTGGAATACTTTTTATAGCTGCTTCCGCTTTATTTTATGGAGTAAGAAAACTTAAAAAATAAACATAAAAAAACTCCTTATTAATTAAGGAGTTTTTTTATGTTTATTGTGTACTTCTATTTTGCAACACTAACAACTCTTGTTTCTCTAATAACAGTAACCTTAACTTGACCTGGATACGTCATATCATTCTGAATTTTCTGAGAAATACTAAATGACAATTCAGCTGCTTTTTCATCAGATACTTTTGTACTTTCAACCAGTACACGTAACTCTCTACCAGCTTGAATTGCATAAGCTTTTTGAACTCCCGTAAACCCAAAGGCCAAATCTTCTAGATCTTTAAGTCTTTGAATATAAGAATCTAAGACTTGACGTCTTGCTCCAGGTCTTGCCCCAGAAATAGCATCACACACTTGTACGATAGGTGCATATAAGGTCTTCATTTCAATTTCATCATGGTGGGCACCTATTGCATTACATACATCCGGTTTTTCACCGTATTTCTCAGCCCATTGCATCCCTAATAAAGCGTGTGGTAATTCAGTATCTGTATCTGGCACTTTTCCAATATCGTGTAATAGACCAGCTCTCTTAGCAATTTTAGGATTCAACCCTAATTCAGTAGCCATTAAAGCACATAAATTTGCAACTTCTCTAGAATGCTGTAACAGATTCTGACCATAAGATGAACGGAATTTCATTCTTCCTATTGTTTTTATCAATTCAGGATGTAATCCATGAATACCTAAATCAATAACCGTTCTCTTACCAACTTCAACAATCTCTTGTTGAATTTGTTTTTCTGTCTTTTTAACTACCTCTTCAATCCTAGCAGGGTGAATTCTACCGTCTGTTACCAAATTATGAAGAGACAACCTTGCAATTTCTCTCCTCACGGGATCAAAACATGATAAGATTATCGCTTCTGGTGTATCATCTACGATAATTTCGACACCCGTTGCCGATTCAATAGCACGGATATTTCTACCTTCTCTACCAATTATTCTTCCTTTCACATCATCAGACTCTAAATTAAATACTGATACACAATTTTCAATTGATTGCTCAACACCCACTCTTTGTATCGTATTTAAAATAATTTTTCTAGCATCTTGCTCAGCCGTTAATTTAGCCTCTTCTAAAACATCTTGCACATAAGACATAGCATCCGATTTTGCCTCGTCTTTTAAAGATTTAATCAACTCCGACTTCGCATCATTAGCCGAAATCCCTGACATGACCTCCAGTTGTTCTACTTGTCTTTTGTGAATTTTCTCTACTTCTACTTTCTTTTTGTCTAAAAAATCTAATTTATAATTATAATCTTTTTGTTTTGCGTCTAAATCCTTATTTGACCTTCTATTTTTATCTATTTCAGATGACAATTGAGATTCTTTATCCCTTATTCGTTTTTCTACATCTATAATCTTCTTCTCACGTGTCAAAACTACTTTTTCATGTTCTGACTTCAGTTCAATAAATCGTTCTTTAGCTTGAAGAATTTTGTCTTTTTTTATGGCTTCCGCTTCTTTATGAGCCGATTTTACTCTGTTTAAAGCAGTACGTTTAGCTGTTTTAATAATAGAAGATCCTTTCTTTTTTTGTAAAAAATTACTTATAATAAGGCCTATTACCAATCCAACTCCTGCACTGATTACAATTACTACTATAGTTGTTGTTGTTTCCATTTAATTTAATTATGATATATATAAAAACCTACATCAGATGGTTTATATAAACTCCCAAATAACAAGTTTAGGACTAACTAGAAGCTCAAGTATTCGATCGAGTCGACACGCTTTTACAACTAAGACTCATCCTTTTTAATGGAATTGCGTTGAGTTTATCAAACATTAACTAATGTAGGCAGTATTCTCTATTTTCAGAATTTATTTCAAATTCACATCAAGTAATTGATGCATCTTCTCTATTTTCTCTTTAGCTTTTAGTTCATTCTCTTGATCTACAATATTTGTTATTTCAAGTTTCGATGCAAATTGCAAAGCACACATTGCCAATACATCTTGCTTATCACTTACGGCATAATTCTCTTCGAAATTTAAAATCAATTTGTTGATCTTCTCAGCAGCTTTTCTAGTTCCTTCCTCTTCATTTGCATTATTTACATGCAAAGGATAACTCCTTCCTCCTACTACAACATTAATTTTAATTTTATTCTCCATTTTAATGAACTCATTGATTCAATTTAACAATACATCTGTCAATTTCACGAATCAAAGCATTTATTTTATTTTTTGTTTCTCTGCTATCAGATCTACTACCTTCAATCGTTTTAGCTATTTTCAACAACCTAAATTTTTCTTGTTCCTGCTCTAAATCCTCTTTATAAAGAGACACAAAATATTCTAATTTGTTAACCTTTGAAATCAAAACTTCATTTTCTTCTTTCAAAAAAGTATATCTATCTACTAAGGTAGCTAGTTTACTCTCCAACAAATCAACAGATTCCAAGTTTATACTCATAAGTTGCAATTGCCAAAACTATCTATACAAAGTTAACATTCCAAAGTTAACATACAACATTTTAAATGTTCTTTTACTAGATTTTTTTCTTTTCTTTTATAAAACACTATTAGACAACAAGTCAACAATAATATTCTGTCTATAAGAATTGTTATCTAATCCTAAAATTTTATCATTTATTCATGAAGAATATTGTCAAAAAAAGTAATTTAGCAACAAAACATCAACATTGAAAAAAACAATATTTACACTTTTTACAATTGTTCTTTTAGTAAATTACACTGTAGCCCAAGAAAAATACCCTCAGGATTATTTTAGAAACCCACTGGGTATTCCAATGATTCTATCAGGTACTTTTGGCGAACTTAGAACCTCACATTTCCATTCAGGAATAGATTTAAAAACTCAACAAAAAGAAGGGTTAAAAGTATATACAGCAGCCGAAGGCTATGTTTCTAGAATCAAAATTTCAAATTGGGGCTACGGTAAAGCATTGTATATAACTCATCCTAATGGATATACTACGGTATATGCACATTTGAAAAACTTCAACAAGACCATTGAAAAGTATATCCATAGCTATCAATATAAAAAGGAAAAAGAAGAAATACAGTTATTTCCAGAAAAAAGTGAATTGTTAATAGAAAAAGATGAAATCATTGCTTATTCTGGTAGCACAGGTGGTTTTATTGCTCCACACCTGCACTTTGAAATAAGAAATACAAAAACTGCAAAAATTATTAATCCTATGCATTTTGGGTTTATTCCACCAGACTCTAAAGCACCTGTTATCAATCATGTCAGAGCCTATATGTTTAATGATTCATCACATGTGAATTCTAGTAATATAGAAATTCCTATCAATTTTAAACAAGACCGCACAGGTGTATATCAAACTGATAGAATTAATGCCTATGGTAAAATAGGATTTGCTATAAATACGTTTGATCGACTAGACGGTGCATTGAACAAAAATGGTATTTATAAACTGGAAATGTTTGTCAATGGAAAAAAAACGTTTGAACACAAAGTAGAAACATTTTCATTTGATGAATCTAAATATATAAATCTTCACATTGATTACTCTTTTTATGCTGAACACAAAAGGAAATACCAAAAAACCTATATTCATCCTGAAAACAAATTAAGCACCTATCTAAGAACAAAAGAAAAAGGGTACCTTCAAATAGAAGATAAGTTAAACTACCAAGTTGTGATTAAGGTTACGGATTTTGTAGGAAACCTAAGTGAACTCACAATTCCTATCATAGGAAAAAAAATGATCCCTAAAATCAAAAAAGAAAAATCAAAAACTGCCTTTTATATTGATAAGGAACAATCGAAAGAGATCACAATCGAAACTGTAAAAATTTATTTTCCAAAAAACTCGTTTTACGACAGTTCTTATCTTGACATCTCATTAAAAGACAACCTACTTAAAGTTCACACTCCTAATATTCCTCTTAATAAGAGTTATCGTATTTCTTTCAACGTTAAAAACCTCTCAAAAGAACAAAGAGATAAAATGTATATTGCTCGTGTCGTAAACAACAAATACTATAACTACTGTAATACTGTAAAAACGGATAGTACCTTTATGACAACTACAAAAAAATTAGGCAACTACAAGCTACATAGTGATATGGAACCACCAGTTATCAGTCATTGTAGTTTTTATAAAAATCAAAATTTATCTAACAATCGTTTTTTCAACATCAGAGTAATAGATAAAACTTCTGGACTTAAAGAATACAGAGGAGAAATTGATGGCAAATGGGTTCGAATGGAACTCAACGTAAAAACAAACACCTTGACATTTGATTTTAATGATCTTGAATTAAAAAAAGGGAAACACACTTTTACTTTAGTCGCCATGGATAATGTTGGAAATACTAGTTCTTTTACATCTTTATTTCTGTTAAAATAATCACCTAAGCTTTTGTTTTATTGAATAAAAAATTCACATACTCGGTTTTCTTTTTCTTCTGTAGTTTTCTATTGTTTTCGCAGCAGGCAACTGTAAAAGGCTATATACGAGATTCTAAAAGAAACCCTATTGAAGGAGTTGCTATTACTTATAAAGACTCTACAAAAGGAGCCATTTCAAACAATAAGGGAGAGTATACAATTACGATCCCTGCTAAAGTAGAGATTGTTCTTCAATTCAGTCATATTAGTTATAATACATTTTACAAAAGACTAAAAGTTCCCAAAAATAAAACATATCGATTTTCACCCCTACTAACTTTAAAAACAGAGAAAATTAATGAGGTAACTATACAAGATAGGAGAAAGACTGTTGAAGGATTTACAACCATAAAAAAATCTATGGTAAAAAAAATACCTGGTGTAAATCCAGGCGTAGAAAACCTTTTGATGACTTTTGCGGGAGTCAACAATAACAATGAATTAAGCACTCAATATAACGTAAGAGGTGGTAATTTTGATGAAAACCTTGTTTATGTTAATGGAATAGAAATTTACCGTCCATTTCTCGTTCGATCGGGTCAACAAGAAGGCTTAAGTTTTGTCAATACTGAAATGATTCAGAATATTAACTTCTCAGCAGGTGGTTTTCAATCCAAATATGGTGATCGGCTTTCTTCTGTACTTGATATTACTTACCGAAAACCAACAAAAACAGTTACAAGCGTAGAATTGAACTTGATGGGAGGTAGTGTTACATTTGAAGGTAATTTTGTAGAGGATAAACTATCTACAATTACTAGTTTAAGGTTTAGAGACAATTCTCTATTTGTAAATTCTAAAGACACCGAAACCAATTACAATCCTTTATTTGCAGATGTTCAAACATTCTTATCTTATAAAGCATCTAAGAAATGGACCTTGGATTTTCTAGGTAATATTTCAATAAACAACTATAATTATCAACCATTAACTAGAAGAACTACTTTTGGAACGATAAGCAACCCACAAGAATTGGTTGT
The DNA here is from genome assembly GCF_037132785.1 of Flavicella sp. Taxonomy (GTDB): domain Bacteria; phylum Bacteroidota; class Bacteroidia; order Flavobacteriales; family Flavobacteriaceae; genus Flavicella. The sequence continues at coordinate 16,410 of NZ_JBAHZZ010000029.1, forward strand.
GGTGTACCAAGGAAATGAAAACGATAATTTTAGAACCTATTTTGGGGCTATAAATGCTACCTATTTACATGCTGATGATTTAAAACTTACTGTCACTACATCTATATACAACACTCAAGAAGAAGAATTTTATGATATCATAGGAGCCTATTCATTAAATGAAACCGATGGAGATTCAAACTCCAATAATTTTGGAGAAACAGTGTATAGTGAAGGAATCGGTGGCCAAATCAACCACTCTAGAAATGAACTAGATGCCTTAATTCAAAACATACAATTAAAACTTTCTACACGAGAAGATGAGAATTTTTATGAAATTGGGTTGAAAATTCAAAAAGAAAATATATGTGAAAACATTAACGAATGGGAGATTATTGACTCTACAGGTTTTTCCGTTAGACCCCTTGATTATAATATCTCCAACAATCAACCCGAAACACCTTACACAGGTCCCATAGAACCTTTTAGCTCTATCCGTGCGATGAATAATGTAACAATCAATCGTGTTTTTGCTTATGCACAATGGAGTAAACAATCTGAATGGAAAAACCATGATCTATGGTATAATTTTGGTATCCGTTCACAGTTATGGAATGTAGAATCAGAAAATTTCACTTCAGAAACCCAACATACTATAAGTCCCAGAGGACAGATTTCTATAAAACCGAATTGGGAAAAAGACATGCTCTTTAGAGTTTCTGGTGGCTGGTATCATCAACCACCAAGTTACAAAGAACTAAAAAATTATGAAGGTCAAATAATCACAGATGTAAAAGCACAGCAATCAATTCATTTTGTAGTTGGTAATGAATATAGTTTTTTGATATGGAACAGACCTTTTAAAATAACTTCCGAAATCTATTCAAAGAAACTTACCGACGTAAATGCCTATTCCGTAGACAATGTACGCATACGATATCGAGCTGATAACGTAACCACGGCAAGTGCAATTGGTTTTGACTTTAGGTTAAATGGTGAATTTGTACCTGGAAACGAAAGTTGGATTAGCTTGGGATTACTGAGTACGAAAGAAAATATTGATGGTCAAGGAGAAATTTCACGACCTACAGATCAGAGGTTTAAACTTGGAATCTTATTTCAAGATTATGTTCCAAGTATGCCTGAACTTAAAGTATATTTAAATTTGGTATACAACTCTGGTCTTCCAGGCGGCTCCCCTTCTTACAGTGACCCATATCTTTATCAAACAAGACTGCCTGCGTATAAAAGAGCAGATGTTGGTTTTTCGTATATTATTATCGACCAAAAGAAAACTTATAAAACAGGATTCTTTAGTAGTTTTAAAGAATTGAATGTAGGAATAGAAATATTCAATATTTTCGACATTCAGAACTCAAATACCAATACTTGGGTAAGAGATGTTTATACAAAGCAAGCGTATGGTATTCCTAATTACATGACTCGTAGGGTTGTCAATGCTCGACTGGCCATGAAATTCTAAGGTTTTGTTCTTAACATGGAAACCAAATACAATTATGCTTCTTTCCATAGCTGATTTACAGCATCTAAATCTCGTTTCATCGCATCAAAAACAACTTTAGGCTTTACCTTAATATTTCTATCACCACGTTCTGCTCCTCCTAATGCATATTCCATATGCAAGGTTACTGGAACGTTTATATTATAATTTTTCAATAGCCGAAAGTATTTCTTAAAATCAACCATTCCTTCACCTATAGGTGTGTTTAAAATCTTGCTGACTCCATTTTCATTTACCCATCTAAAATCCTTAACTACTATTGTTTTAATATTCTGTCGTATCAATCTTAATCCATTTTCCCATGAACTAGCACCTTCAACCATATTGTGTCTAATATCATATTCCGCACCAAAATATTTAGGATTAGCATCCGCTAATATTTGTTTAATTTCCCATAAAGAAGCACCAACATAAGTTCCCGCATGATTTTGATAGCAACCAACAATACCAAGAGTTTTGTTTAATTCGCTTAATTCTTTTATTTGTTGCTTATATTTCTCTATAGTTGCTTCCATTGAAATATGATCAGCATAATGCAACCAACCAGATCTATAGTATTCAATAGCAGACTCAGAGGCCGTTTTGATAATATCAACATCCAATGGATTGTGAATACTCTCAATCGAAGTTGTTATCATTTTACATTTAGATCCTCCTTTTTCAATTTCTTCAATTGCTTTTGGTAAATCAACTTTAACCCTCTCTGGAGACACATGTCCATTAGTACGAACTGTTAAATCAACACCTGAAAAGCCCAATTCATTTGCAATTTCCCCAGTTGATTTATAATCTAAAAACTGTAAATGTTTGGAAAATATATTTATAGAAAGTGGATTGCTTATTAATTTAGATTCTATTGCCCAGCTATCATAAGGCAGTCCAATAAATGGGATAGCCCCAGCTGACAACACCGTTTTCTTAATGAAATTTCTTCTTGTTGAATCTTTCATGTCTTTATTTTAAAAGCTGGTTACTGTGTTCTTTTGTTTTTACTTTCAAGATTATATCTTCAATAATTCCTTTTTCATCTATTACAAAAGTAGTTCTATGAATTCCTTCATATTCGCGTCCCATAAATTTTTTAGGTCCCCATACTCCGAATGCCTCAATTACACTTTTATCTTCATCAGCCAACAAGGGAAAAGGCAATTCATGTTTATCAATCCAATTTTGTTGTCTTTTTGCAGAATCTGCACTTACACCTAACACATCGTAATCTTTAGATAAAAAGGTAATATAATTATCCCTTAGATTACAAGCCTCTGCCGTACATCCAGGAGTACTTGCCTTTGGATAGAAAAACAATACTAATTTCTTTCCTAAATAATCTGACAATTTAACAGCGTTGCCAAAATTATCTAAAGCTTCAAACTCAGGTGCCTTATCTCCTATTTTTAATGTTGTCATACTTTCTAGTTTTCTATAATTATCAAAATTCGAAGTTATAAAGTAAACCTAAGAATTCCAATAACTGTTGTTAAAATAATGTTATAAAACAAAAGATAGGTTTTTGAACCTATAACACCAATTTTATTTTTAAATGACGTAATAATAATTTGGAATGTTTTTATTCTGTTAAGCAGTAAAAACAGAAGCATAGCTCCGATACAGATTGGTATTTGTATGAAATATGAATAAAAAAACGAATTTAGTGCGTCATTTAAATATTAAAAGGGAATAAGGTTCTTTGATTTTTCGAAAATTAAAGAAAGAACCAATACTAAAACGAAAAATAATAACTTCCTAAACTACAAAGACCTTGCTAAAAAAGATTTATAAGTAAAACCACCTTCTACATACAAACACATACTTCATTCAGAGTAATATATACGTAAAAAGGGGGTGTTATACTAAATAAATATCAAGATTTAATCAAGTATGGGGTTTTTATATAATTTCAGTCTTATTATTTTTTGATCGTCTTTGAAGTTTAAAATATACTGCCAAAGTAATACAAGAGAGCAATAACCAAAAGAAGTCTAATGTAAATATTTGAGAATATCCTTTTTGCCAACTAACCCACAACCAATTTCCTGATACAATTCCGTTTGATATGGGTGTCATAAAACCAATAATACTTCCTAATAACAAGCATATTTTATTAGTGCTAACATAATTTTTTTTAATGATAAAAATTGAACTTAACAAGAGCCATCCCCCAAAAAAAACATTGTAAATCAAAGCTTTTCTACCTCCGCCAGCATCATTTCAAAAAACCTTAACGACTACAAACACCAATGCTGTTATAGGATACATACTCAAGTAAATAGCCATATAAATATTGACCAACCAAC
>NZ_JBAHZZ010000031.1:0-8604 GCF_037132785.1 Flavicella sp.
ACCAACTCATGTAAGTAAATGGCATATACAAGCATATTTTGATGAATTTTGTTTTAGAATTAATAGGTCACAATACAAAGAATCCATTTTTCATAAAACAATTCTTAGAATGGTACTACAAAAACCTAAATATCAAAAAAATATAAAACAGACACTAAGCGTATAACTCGGAAAATGTTTTTTAAATGAAATTTACACCTCAACATGATCAAATGGATTGTGGTCCAGCTTGTATAATAATGATTGCAAATTATTATGGGAAAAATTATTCGTTCTCTTACCTAAGGGAGCAAGCATTTATTACGCGTGAAGGGGTTTCTTTATTAGGAATCATTGAAGCGTCAAAACAAATTGGCTTAGAACCGTTTTCTACCATACTCACGGTTGAAAATTTAAAAAAAAAGTCAGAATTATTTCCTTGTATATTACATTGGAATCAAAACCATTTTGTTGTGCTACAAAAAATCACAAAAAGTAGATTTTCAAGCACATGGTATTATCATATAGCCGACCCTGGTCATGGGCTAGTAAAATTAACTGAAGATAATTTTTTACATTCTTGGTGTTCAGAAGAAAACAAAGGAGTTGTATTATTCTTAAATCCGACAAGAGAGTTTCATTTAAAAGAAATTCCGAAAGCAGAAAGATTGACTGTAAAATACTTGTTTAATCATTTAAAACCGTATAAAAAACGCTTAACTATTGTATTTATTTTACTTCTTGTTGGAAGTGGATTGACTCTTGTTTTTCCATTTTTAACAGAAGCATTAATAGACAAAGGAGTTAGTGCAAAAAACATTAATATCATCTTTTATATTCTATTGGCTCAGTTAGGTGTTTTTTTAGGAACATTGACAATAGAGATTTTTAGAAACTGGCTTATGTTATATGTTGGGACGCACTTAAGTATAGATATTATTTCTGCCTTCTTAAAAAAAATGCTTCAATTACCAATAAAATTTTTTGACACAAAAACTATGGGTGATTTTAATCAGCGAATTCAAGATAATAATCGAATTGAAAATTTTTTAACTTCACAAAGTTTAACAACCCTATTTTCATTAATTACTTTTTCTGTTTTCTTTGGCGTACTATGGTATTATGATTATAAAATATTATTAGTATATCTCGGTTTGACAACAATTGCAATTAGCTGGTCGTTCTATTGGCTTAAAAAAAGGAAACATTTAGACTATTACCAGTTTCAGCAACGCGGTGAAAGTCAAGAGTCTATCTACGAGATGCTAAATGGTGTTAGTGAGATGAAACTAAACCAGTTTGAGGAACTTAAACGCAAAGAATGGGAATGCATTCAACAAAAATTATTTAATATTAACATAAGAATTTTAAAAATTGATCAGATACAACTTTCAGGTTTTGAATTTTTAAACCAATTGAAAAATATTTTAGTTACTTTTCTAGCTGCAAATTATGTTGTTCAAGGAAGCATGTCTCTAGGAGCTTTATTAAGTATTTCTTATATCATAGGACAAATGAATTCTTCAGTAACACAATTAGTCAGATTCTTTAGATCATTACAAGATGCTCAATTAAGTTTAGAACGTTTAAGTGAAGTGCAATCTCTTAATAACGAAGAAGAATCAGTTTTAATAAAAGGCAAAAATGTTTTACTTAGAGAACTAGCACCTATAAAAAAAAGATTCCCTGAAAACGGAATTGAAAGAGGAATCAGAATACAAAATGTTTCATTTCAATATGAAGGGCCTAAATCCACCAATATACTTAATGATATTAGTGCACATATTCCTGAAGGAAAAATCACAGCAATAGTAGGAGCTAGTGGAAGCGGAAAAACGACACTTATAAAAATGTTATTACGGTTTTATGATCCAACAGAAGGAAATATTTATTATAATAATGATACTACTACTTCATTATCTCCAAAAAGCATTCGTGAAAATTGTGGTGTTGTAATGCAAGACGGGTTCATTTTTTCGGATACCATAGAACGTAATATTACAACTGGGGATCAAAAAATTGATTTCAAACAATTAGAAAAAGCAATAAAGGCAGCCAACTTAGAAGAATTTATTATTACATTGCCATTAGGTATAAAAACAAAAATAGGGACTGTAGGTAATGGTATTTCTGGAGGGGAAAAACAGCGTATTTTAATCGCTAGAGCTATCTATAAAAACCCAAGATATATATATTTAGATGAAGCAACAAGTGCTTTAGATTCCGAAAACGAACGTGTTATTCATGATAATTTACAAGAGTTTTTTAAAGGTAGAACCGTAGTTATTATTGCTCATCGTTTATCTACGGTAAAAAATTCTGATCAGATTATTGTCTTAAAAAAAGGAAAAATTGTAGAAAGTGGGAGCCATAAAGAATTAGTAGATATTAAGTCCGAATATTTTAATTTAGTTAAAAACCAACTTGAATTAGGAAATTAAAAGTCTATCTATCGAAAATAGGCTGACCTACTTTGGTTTTGTTTCTTGTCGAGACAAAATGACAAATAAATTTAAGCATACAGAATGGCAGACAAACAAATCTATTTAAGACAACAAAAGTCGCATTGATTTTAACCTGTATTGGGAACTGATTCACAAACTGTAATATTCAAGAAATTAAATTCTGAGCAATACCAACCTATGATTGAAATATACAAAATTTGATTTTTAATGATGCACTAATTTGGAATATTTGTAGAAGTAAAAAACAGAGTACAGCTCTGCTACGGCTTTGTTTTTATGTAAAGCATGAATGAAAAAGAAACAAATTTAATACATCCATTATACTATTATGGTTACTCAACCATAATAGTATAATGTCTATCTAGTATAAAAGATGCATTTATTACTTGAAATTAAATAGAAAAATTAAAGTCCTCTTTCTTTTTTTATTTGCTCGTAAGCTTCTTGTATTTTCAAGAATTTTTCTTCTGCCCCTTTTAGATGTTCATCACCTAAATATTTGACTTTGTCTGGATGATGTTTTTTCACCATATTTCTATAGGCAGCTTTTAGCTCTTTATCCGTAGCCGATTTTTCTATTTCTAATATTTTATATGCACTTTCCGCATTTTTATAGAACATAGCTTTTATCGATTCAAAATCGTGTGAGTTGATACTCAAATACCCTGCGATTTTGTGTAACATATCTAATTCATCAGGAGTTATAATTTCATCTGCTTTTGCCAATGCAAATAAGTAATGCATCAATTGCAAACGAGAAGCAAGTTGCATTTGTTGACGAATTTGAAGTGATATTTGACGAACAGAGAGGTCTTGACTATTTATAATTCCTTTAAACAATCTAAATGCGTGGTTGGCTCTGTCTTTTCCATACATTTTTACAAAATATGCTCTCACAAAATCCAACTCTCTTTGATCAATTTTTCCATCTGCTTTGATAACAAAAGAAGAGAGGATCAATAAACTTATTTCAAAATCACCAGAAAGTGTATCATTGTTGTGGTGTTGTGCTTGTTGCCTAAATTCTTGTATGTCTTTTTTAGTAAAGCCATCAATTACGTTTCCAACTATATATCCAAGTAATGCACCTATTGGACCTCCAAAAGACCAACCCAATCCAGCACCTAACCATTTTGTAAAACTTGCCATTTCTAATATAATTTTATACGGCAAAGATACTTTATTTTACATTTTTTCATGTTTTAATCTTCGTTAAGATAGTCTTAAAGAAAAACAAGGAGTCTTGTATAAATGAAATCTATAGTAGGGAGGTGTTTGAATGAGATTCTATGCGTATCTTTGTCGTCGAAAACAATTAATATTCTAAAAAACAAATATATGTATCCACAAGAATTAACTGCACCAATGGAAGCGCAATTGGTACAAGCAGGATTTTCGGCATTGAAAACTCCAGAAGAAGTTGAAAACACATTGAAATTAGAAGGCTCTACTTTAGTAGTGGTAAACTCTGTTTGTGGTTGTGCAGCAGGTACAGCACGTCCAGGAGTAATTGCATCTGTTGAAGGAGCAGTAAAGCCAACAAATTTAGCAACTGTTTTTGCAGGAGTAGATTCTGCTGCCGTTGGGAAAGTAAGGGAATTTATGGTTCCTTTTCCTCCTTCATCTCCAGCAATTGCCTTATTTAAAGACGGAAAATTGGTACATATGTTAGAACGTCATCATATTGAAGGTAGATCAGCAGAAATGATTTCTGATCATTTAAAAGAAGCTTATGAAACCCACTGTAAATAAGTTTCAGTAGAACATAAAAAAAGGGGGATTGACAATGTCAATCCCCCCCCCCCTTTTTTATGAGATTTTTTTAAAACTCCTTTCCGATAGAAATTCCAACTCTTGGAACTATAACAGGAGAATAGTCTGTGTTAAATAAGTTTCTTCCAATTCCAGCGTGCAAATCAGCAACAAATCCATTTACAGTAACATACTTTACTCCAAAACCTAACCCTAAGGCAAAATCTGTATAACTAGAACTGTCACCAGAATTTATATCATTAATATTTTTATCACCCGTATTAAGGCTTCCAAAAAACTCACCAAAATAATTTAAATTTCCTCTCGAAAAGAAATTTTGTCTGTAATAAGGAGTCAATGCAAATTCCTGATCATAGCGAAAACTAGCTGAGGATTTAGCAAAATTAAATAAGACTGAAACACCTACAGAAGATTCTGTGTTTAAGTTATGTTCGAAAGAGACATCTAAAGCTAATAAAGCTAAAACATCAAATACGTCTATTTTTATTTCATTTGTTTGTGCAGAGGATATTTTAAATACCAATGCAAACAAAATTAATGCGATCGTTTTTTTCATTAGATATAATTAAGTTGTATAACAATTTTTATAAAACAAATGTACTATATAAAACTTAAATTATTTAACTTGAAATAACTGTTTTCAATGAAATGTTAGAAAACAGCTCTGAGTTGTATACTTCCTGTATGCACGGTATTTGTTAAGTCACTTTTCCTTCCTGAATAATTTAGGTTTAAATGTAAGTAACTTGTTAATTTTTTTTGTGCAATCAAATTCCATACAAGATTGTTCCCCGGCTGAAGACCTTCTAACATTTCATAAGCAACAGGAGAATTTGTGTTTCCAGAAAAGTTGTTTTTGTACAAGTTAAAATCTGCAAGGATTGCTCCTTTTTCAGGATGGGAGTATTGATATGAAGTTCCTACTTTATGTAGCTCTAAGTAGGTTAAATTTGTAAAATCTGCTTTGTCTTTGTATTCATAAGCAAAGGAAAAATTACTGTTTTTCGAAAAAGAATAGATAAGTTTAGGAAAGAATTCTTGACTGTCGATTTTATAAATTCGATCGCTGTAATTTTCACTATCACTTTCGGTTTCTATTTGACTTATTTTCATGTCAATCAACCAAAACACACCTATTTTATGTTGAAAACTAAGTTGCTTTAACAAATTATTATTTTCTTGAAACCCGATTCCTAGGTTTGTTTTTGATTGTGTTTTTGAATAAATATAAGTCGTAGAATAGTGCTGTAAACCTCTTCTAAAGAAGAAACTGTTTTTAAATGTTTGCAGCAAGCTAATGATAGATTCATTATTTGTATCAAAGGGATTTAGATCAAACCCGTCACTATTTCGTCTCTTTTTTGTATCCACTAAAATATAAGCTTGATTAGAAAATAGAGAAAGAACCCTTCTAAAGTTACCTTTTGTTTTCCATAAGAGAGGGTTGATGTTAAAACTCTGACTAAATTTGGTCTGGTTTACATTGATATAATTAATGGTAGGCAGAGTAACTCTTAAATAATCTGCTTGATCTGAGAATTTTGCAATTTCGAACTCCTCAAATTCCTGAATACCATTGTTATTATAATCAATCCAAGTATAAAACCCTTGACCAGCTTCTGTTTTTATATAAACAAATTGTTGTTGAGGTGAGGTACCTGATGACGTTTCATAAATTGAATTCCAACTGACAAAATTTTGAAACAATCTTTGAGAGTAATTAAGTCTTGAATTCAAAGCATTACTATTGTCTTGAAAAATGTTTTCAACAGTTCTATAATGAATTGCAGCACTCACTTGTGCGTTTTTTTGCTGAACCAATCGAGATTTTATATAATAGCTCTTCGAGTTGTTTACTCTAGTTAATTCGTTGTTTTGAACACTGTCATTCTGCCTTAGGTCAATACCTATTAGGGCATATACTTTTGTGCTATCACCAACTCCCACATAAGCTCCGTAACTTAAATATTTTTGACTTGACAAATTTAATTGTTTTGAAACTACCTCTGTTTGTTTATTATCTTCGGTATCGATTATAGCTCCAATCCAACTTTTGTTAAATTTGTGTTTTAAAAGAATCTTGGCTTTTAGAAAGTTTCCTTTTTGGATAGTACTTTTATTTTTCAGAATACTCGCATTAATCTGTATAGAAGATTTATCAGAAGCTAATCTGCCCGTTATGATGTGCTTGTGCCCACTAAATGAGTTTTGATATTTCAACGATTCATAGTCATAAGAAAATTCACTGTTCTTTTTATTGGAAACCATAATGTGAGATCTTAAAAACTCTTGAGTGCCTGTAGGGTTTTGCAAATTCCAATCTCTAGAAAATTCGACATCGTAAATACGTTGAATACTAGTAAAGTTTTCTTCTAAATAATCAAAATCAATACTACTTTTAACCAACCACTTGTTGTCTTTGTAAATTTGAGTCCAAGCTCCTTTTGCAGCTATGCCTCTGTTATTTTTATTATCGATTGAGGAAAATAGATTTTGATCGTTATTACTCATTGCAATTTCTGTATCAAAAGAAGTTTTTGAAGTTGGACTATAGGTAGCTTTGGCAACAGTAACTTGTAGTTTTGTAGGTGCTACGAGTTGAATCACAGGGTCATAATTTCCAAGATTAGATCCAAGGTATTCAAAAATATTTCCGATGGCAGTTGTTGTTGTCAATTGATAACTACCTTCATTTACTCCGAGGTAACTAAAAGTTACAGCATATAGTTCATCTTCTTTGTTTTGCGAAAACTCGAAAATTTCAATAGTATTGAGGAACGTTTTTTTATACAGAATTGTGTTTTCGTCGTAGTCTTCTCGATAAGCACTTTCAGAAATCATTTTTGATTGATCGTTGCCTGCTTCGGATAGTGTTTCTTTTTGACCGTCTGTTAAGCTTTGTAATAAAGGTTGATTTTTGGCATCGCTTTCCGTATAAAAATAACCTCCAATTTTAAGTTTTTCTCCTTTATAAAAGGCTTTATTATAACTTACAAATCTAGTGTAATTCCTGTCTGAATATTGAAATTCTGCAGTAATTCTCATATTTGAGGTCACTGGAAAAGTGGTTGTAAATGTTATTTCAGCAGTATTATAATCGATGGTATAATCATTTTGATTTCCTCGCTTTATCGGTATACCATTGATATAAATGGTTTCACTACCCGACAAAATAATAATATAAGATTCGTTATTGGGTCCGAGCAGCTTATAGGGACCCTGATTCCCATCAACACCATTAAATTGATAACGTGTAAACCGTCCTCTTACCAGAGCTCCTGATGCTTTAAAATTATTTTCAGAAGTTGTGTTTGTGGGTGTGATATCTACAGAGAGTCCAGCTACTTTTTTATCAAAACTTAAAAATTCAGTTTCATCATTATCTAGGTTAATATCACCTGCTTTTATATTCCATTGATTGGTGAATAATTCGATAAATATTCGATCAAATTCTTCTATTTGTTGTGAGTATCCATTTTTTTGAATAGGAATATTACTGTCGGATATCGATGCTTTGATTGTGACATCCTTAGATAATTTACCAGAAATTTGTAAATCTAAACTAGAGTTCGTAACAGCATCTTGATTGTTACCAATAGTAAGTCCCCGGACTAAACTCCCTTGCGTATAGAGACCTTTAAAGGGAGTTTTACCTTCGTCTTTTTTCTTTGAAATCCGATATAGATTGGCTGTATTATTGCTGTTAGGAACAATTAAGTTTTTATTTAATGGGGCATAGGTTTGAGTTAAGAAATCAGGATAAGCGGTATATTCAACTTTGATATTATTGTATTTATCAGCGTCAATAATTAGCAAAGAGGTTGCAAAGTTAATGGAGTAATCACTTTGAGGTACTATTTCGTTATTATATAGGATTTTAAAACTTACAGGACTTATACTTACGTCTGATATATAGAGACTATCTGTTTTTACTTGAAGCTCCTTACTTTTTGAATTAGAGAATTTGGTTTGGGCTGTGCTGACCAAACAGAATAAATAGAAAAAAAAAAATCCAATTATTTTCATGAAGTATAATAACGTTCAGAAAACAAATTTAGTTTAAAAATTTGAGTCTAATAGCTCTTCGTAGCTAATCTTCAGGGCAAACTCACACTTTTATGTTTAGCACTTTTAAAAGGTAATGATGATTCCACCCCGCTTTAAGTCTCTTTCCAGCAACACCTTGTTTTTCAGTTTTTTCATTTTTCAATAGATTTAGTGCTATCTTAAGTAATTTTACCGTGACGGTATTTAAAACATCTTCTAAATTAGATATCTCATTCTTACTTGCAGTTGTGGTTAATACTCCAAGAACCAAGCCTTGTTGATCGGTTACATGATGTTTCTTAAAACCAAAATGATATTTCCCTCTCTTTCTTAACCAAGT
>NZ_JBAHZZ010000057.1:0-15393 GCF_037132785.1 Flavicella sp.
GCAATATAAGTTTTAGCCTTGTTCTCTTGTAATAATGTCTCAATTACAACACGTTCTTTTAACGATAAGCGGCTATGTGTTTTTGTTTTCATACAACAAATTTAAGATTTTGATTTGTTGCGTTAAGTTCTTGAATTCAAGATGGCTATAAAACCTTTGTCCTTACGATAAACAAAAAACAAGCGTCAAAATAGTTGTTTTTTTACTTTCATTTTACAAATTTAATATTTTAAACTTGTTGTGTTAGGTTATTGAAAGGAGGTTAGTCTTTGCTTTACGAGCTGTTTGAAACTTAGTTATTCGTTTAAATTTGATTAATCTACCCCTTGCGTATTCATTTTAACTCTATAAATTGAAGTACGGGCAGTAATATAAAGTTGATCTCTGTTCTTTCCTCCAAAACAGATATTAGAAGGTTTTTCGGGTACTTTAATTGATTCTAATAATTCACCTAAAGGAGAAAAAATGTCCACTGCTTTTTTTCCACTCGTGGTAAAATATATGTTTCCTTCTTTGTCAATTGTCATGCCATCACAACCAAATTCAATAAAAAGTGTTTTGTTTTCCAATGATCCATCTTCTTGAATATCATATTTATATGTTTTTTTGGCTTGTGCGTCTGTCACATAAAGTATTTTTTCATTTTGGGTTCCAAGTATGCCATTAGGTTTTTCTAAATCATCACATACCCTAACAACTGTTGAGTGGTCAGGGCTGATATAATACACGTGCATGCCATCTTGGTTTAATTCTTTATCATTTTTTCCATATTTGGGATCGGTGAAATAAATTCCACCTTTTCCATCTGGCCATAAGTCATTGGGTTGGTTGAATCTAACGCCCTTATAAGTAGCGGCAATAATTTTGTGTTTTCCTTCTGGACTTATTGAAGTAATCTGTCCTTTTTCACCTTCACAGACTAGTAAATTTCCTTTTTTATCAAAATACAAGCCATTTGCACGTCCGCTGTTTACCCGGATTGTGTCCAATTGTTCATCTATTGTCCAAATCAAAATATGGTGATTAGGAATATCAGTAAAATAAACATTTCCCTCAGGGTCAACCGCAGGACCTTCAGTAAATTTAAAATCACCAGCCAACTTTTCTACCTTATAAATAGTTGCTAATTCCGATTTAACTTCTTTCTTCTGTTTTTTTGATTGATTTGCACAAGATAAAATTGTTAAAGTAATCAACATGTATGATAATTTTTTCATCTTAAACTTATTTGTTGTTTTATGGTATCTAACAATAAAATTATTGTAAAAAACTACGTTCTTGAACCAGATAAATTTTGTATCAATAGTTTTATCATCAAAAATATTGATAAAGTTAGTATAAGTATTTTTGTTATTTACTTGGGCTCAATTTATAAACGCAACTTCTTAATTAACAATAATTTATTCATTACAAATATATGAGTTTTTAATTGATGTCTTTTTCCATTGTCAGAAGTTTTTGTACATAGAATAGTGAGATCAATCTATCAGTAGGTAAATTGTAGTTTTTTACAGAATAAGCATCTCTGATTTTAACGTTTTTCATCTTTAGCGTACCTCAATATCTATCGTTTATGGTTACGCTTGTTGATGATTTTTTCCAATCACTGTGTCTGTTTCTAAATATTCAATTCGTTTTTTAGGGTTGCTGTTTTAGACCGTTGGTCAATTTTTTACACTTCCTTTAAAAAAACAATAAAAATCGAAACCCTCTAATAGTTGGGTTTAAATATGGATTTAAGTTGTTATTTGTCTACATGCGCTCAAGTAATGCCATATAAAATCCATCAAACCCGCTTTCGGATGGTAAAATAGTTTTATGTCGAATTAATTTGAACTCTGAATTTGATTCTAAGAATTTTTCAACTTGATTCTGATTTTCTGATGGAAGAACAGAACAAGTAGCGTATACTAATTTTCCGCCTTTCTTAACTAATTTTGAATAGTTCTTAATGATTTCCTGTTGAGTTTTTCTAATATTATTGATGAATTCAGGTTGCAACTTCCATTTTGCATCCGGGTTTCTTTTAAGAACTCCTAAACCAGAACAAGGAGCATCAATAAGAACTCTATCGGCGCTGTTATGTAACTTTTTAATAGTTTTTGTAGATTCTATAGGTTTGGTAGTAATATTATGAGCACCGGCTCTTTTTGCACGTCTTTTGAGTTCTTTTAATTTTCCCGCATAAATATCCATGGCTATTATAGTACCTTTATTTTCCATTAAAGCTGCTAAGTGTAATGTTTTCCCACCTGCACCAGCACAAGTATCAATTACACGCATACCAGGTTTTACGTCTAAATACTCAGCTACTAGTTGAGATGATGCGTCTTGAACCTCAAAAAGCCCACTTTTAAATGCATCTGTTCTAAAGACATTTTTACGTTCTTTTAAAATAAGAGCGTCTTTAAACCTTGGATCAACAAGAGTTTCTATTTCATTTTCATTTAGGCTTTTTTCTAAATTGATTCTAGTACCTCTTAATGTATTAGTTCTTAAAACAACAGGAGCTTGTATATTTAATGCTTTAATTTCTTTATCCCATTGTTCTCCAAGTTCAGCAACACCAAGTTCATCTAACCAATCAGGAATTGATTCTTTGATTTTTCTAACAGATTGTACTTCATCAAATTTCCCTTTGATACGTCTAATGGGAGCATTTGTGAAATATTTCCAATCTGGTAATTCAATGCCTCTAAGAACAGCCCAAACAGTAAATAGTTTCCATAAATTTTCACGAGAGTAGTGATCTTTTGTTTCTGCAATTTCATTGTATAGACGTTTCCACCGAACAATTTCATAGATTGTTTCTGCTACAAATTTCCTATCTCTGGCTCCCCATCTAGGGTCTTTTTTTAGTGCAGATTCAACTGCTTTATCTGCATAAACGCCTTCGTTAAATATTGAATTTAAAGAATCTATAACTGTAAATACTAAATTTCTATGTAAACGCATTGTCATTAATTTGGAAGAGCAAAGGTACTTAAATCAAACGGTTGAACGGAAAACTATCTTTTCTTTTTAGAAAAATCACAAATAATTACTTTTTCTATGTTGTAAAAAGACTTAAAGACAAATGGATAGTGCTTGGGCTTGTGAAAATAACCTTGTATTGGAGCAAGTTATAACAACTGAAAAACCTTATGAAATTATTACAAGGTCAGAATTATTAAACATTCTAGCGAAGTTCTAATAATCCTCTAATTTTCCTTTAAAAGTTGAAATATACTATATGATTTGTCTGAAATTATAATTGCTACAAATCACTTTTTTAATATTGTTTTACTATTTCTGATATTTTCTTAATAGGCATACTAGTATTGCTTCGTTTGAGTTTTTTTCTTTTGAATGGAATAAAGTGGGATTCCAGTTGTTTCTTTATGTAAATCGTTACAACTTATACAGTTAGGATATGGTTTATTTATAAAAAAGTATGATTCTGCCCTGAACTATATAGGGGAACCCTATACAATCAATTGTAATTTTGTAATTTTGGAAAAATAATTGACTTATATACCAATGCCAGACTTTAATATACCTATATCTTATCTAAAAGGAGTTGGTCCAGCGAGGGCAGAGTTATTGTTGTCTGAATTACGGATTAAAAAGGTGGAAAATTTGTTTTCTCTGTTTCCTGTTAGATATATAGATAGGAGCAGGTTTTATATGGTTAACGAGTTAGAGCCAAATTCTTCGGAAGTACAGTTAATTGGACAAATTTCTAATTTTAAGACGATACATCAAAAAAAAGGTTCGAGGATATCTGCCTCTTTTAAGGATTCAACGGGTAGTATTGAGTTGGTTTGGTTTAAGGGAGTTAAATGGATTAAAGATTCTATTAAAGAAGGAAAGACCTATGTGGTTTTTGGTAAGTTGAATTTTTATAATGGTAATTTTAGTATCGCCCATCCAGAGATTGAATTACTTGCTTTATATGAAAAAGGACTACGACCAGGAATTCAACCTGTTTATCCATCAACTGAAAAATTAAATTCTCGTGGTATTACAAATAAAGTGTTATGTACTATTATTGAACATTTGTTTAGAGAATATTATGGGAGTATATCGGAATCCTTGTCTTCTGAGTTAATTGAGGAATTTCAATTTTTAACAAAAAAAGACTCTTTATTAAATATACATTTTCCTAAGAACCAAGAATATTTAACTAAGGCTGAAAATAGATTGAAGTTTGAAGAGTTGTTTTTTATTCAAATAGGATTGCTTCACCGGAAAATAAACGTTCATCAAAAAATAATTGGTTTTAAGTTTTCAGGTATTGGAACTTATTTTAATTTGTTTTATAAAACCAAATTGACTTTTGAACTCACAAACGCTCAAAAAAGAGTTTTGAGAGAGATAAGGAAAGATTTAGGATCAGGAATTCATATGAACAGATTGTTACAAGGAGATGTTGGTTCAGGAAAAACGATTGTAGCGATTTTATCAATGCTGATTGCGTTGGATAATGAATTTCAAGCAACCATTATTGCTCCGACGGAAATTTTGGCCATACAGCATTTTAATTCAATTCATGAGCAATTATCAGATATTGGGGTTACTGTTTCTTTACTTACGGGTTCTACGAAAACGAAGCAAAGGCGTGAAATTCATAAAAGTTTAGAAAACGGTGAGTTAAATATACTTGTGGGAACCCATGCGATATTGGAGGATAAAGTGAAATTTTTGAATCTTGGATTGGTGGTGATAGATGAACAACATCGTTTTGGGGTAGCACAAAGGTCTAAAATGTGGATGAAAAATATTAAACCACCGCATGTTTTAGTGATGACAGCAACTCCTATTCCTCGAACTTTAGCTATGAGTGTATATGGTGATTTGGAAGTTTCTGTGATTGATGAATTACCTCCTGGGAGGAAGGAAATAAAAACAGTTCATCGATTTGATAAGAATAGATTGAGAATTTTTAAGTTTATGAAAGATGAGATTTCTAAAGGTAGACAAGTGTATGTTGTATATCCGCTGATCGAAGAATCTGAAGCCATGGATTATAAGGACTTGATGGATGGATTTGAGAGTATTTCAAGAGAATTCCCTGTGCCAAATTACCAAATAAGTATTGTGCATGGTAAAATGAAACCTGCTGATAAGGAGTATGAGATGCAACGATTTATTAATGGAGAAACACAGATAATGGTAGCAACTACCGTTATCGAGGTTGGGGTGAATGTGCCAAATGCTAGTATTATGGTGATAGAAAGTGCAGAGAGGTTTGGTTTGTCTCAGTTGCATCAATTAAGAGGGAGAGTTGGGAGAGGAGCAGAGCAGAGTTTTTGTGTTTTGATGTCAAGTTATAAATTGTCTGAAAATGCAAAAAAAAGAATTCAGACTATGGTAGCAACTACAGATGGATTTGAAATAGCAGAAGTAGACTTGAAATTAAGAGGGCCAGGAGATTTAATGGGAACTCAACAAAGCGGTGTATTAAATTTAAAAATTGCCAATTTGCTAAAGGACACAAAAATACTGCAACAAGCAAGAATAGCTGCAATAGAAGTTTTAAAAGACGATCCATCATTAGTAAAAGAGAAAAACAAAAATATCTCAATTATTTATAATAAGATTTCTAAAAAATCTAGTCTTTGGTCAAATATTAGCTAGCTATTCTTACGGAATATGTTTAGTGCTTTATTAAGATGATCTGAAAAGGATAGTTTTTCATTTTCATGATAGCTGTAACCATATCCATAGCCGTACTCATATGCATATTTTCCGGTGGTAGAAAAATCATTCAAAATGTAACCGATATTTTTCACTTCTCCATTGATGTATTTGTTGTCAATCATCTTCATCATTCCTTTTTTGGAATAACCTTGTCTGATTATATATATGTTAGCGTCAGTATATTTTAAAAGTTCTAAAGCATCAGAGACTAACCCTACTGGAGGAGTATCAATAATTATATAATCATAATTAGATTTTAGCTCTTTAAATAATTTAATAGTGTGATCGCTTAAAATCAACTCAGATGGATTTGGAGGTATTGGTCCTGAAACAATTAAATCCAAATTAGGAATTTTCGTTTTATGTGTAATTTCCTTAATTGTCTTTTGATTAATTAAATAATTAACAATACCAATTTTATTGTCAACCTTAAAATCATCATAGATTTTTGGTTTTCTTAAATCAAGTCCAACTAAGATTGTTTTTTTTCCACTTAAAGCAAAAGCGGTTGCCATGTTTATGGAAACCATTGTTTTTCCTTCTCCACTTACTGAAGAAGTAAATAAAATGGTTTTGTTTTCTCGAAACGTATTTTCTTTTGATGACGGTATTAGGAATTTTAAGTTAGACCTCAATGCTCTAAAAGATTCTGCTACAGAAGATTTAGGTCTATCAAAAAGCACTAAATTACTTTTACTTGTGTTTTTTCCAATCACACCTAAGACAGGGATAGAATACAATTTTTCTATTTCTTCAACAGAGTTGATACTGTCATCAAGTAATTGTTTTATAACGATATACATCAAAGGAAACAATATGGCCAACATGATTGATACTAGGTAATTAAATGAAGTTCTTGGTCTAGATGATCCTTGTCCAACATCTTTTGCTTTGTCTAAGATTTTAATATCAGAGACATTTGCTGCAATAGCAGTTCCTGCTTCGTAGCTTTTTTGTTTTAAATAGGTGTAATTGTTTTCTGTTTGTTGATAATTTCTAGAGTATTTTATTAACTCTTGTTCTAGTTTTGGAATTCTTTTTAACTCTTGATTTAGTTTGCTAAGTCTTTTGTTTAAAATTGCAATATCTTTTCGTTTTTTATCTTTCAGGGAACTAAGGTTTTCAATGACTATTTTTTTTCTAGAAGTAATTCTATTTTGAATATCAATCATTTTTGGATGATTAGCCGTTACTCCTGCATCTTCAAGTTCGTTTTTTAATGTTACAAGAGTAATTAATTCTTGTGTATTTAAAACTGTAGTAGGTTCGCTAATTTCAGCGATTGTTGGAGCAGGGATATCTTTTGTTCTTTGATCGTAGGAAAGAAGGTAATTTCTTAGGGTTTGTATATAGTCGATATCTCTATTTTTAAGAAGTAATACATCGTCTATTTTTGTGATTTTTTCGAGAATTCTAGTCCCTTCAGATTCAATATTATATAAATTTGTTGAATCTTTAAATTTAGATAATTCAATTTCTAATTCAGCAAGGTGTTTTGCTTCATTACTGAATAGAGTGTCTATATAATTTTTAGTTTTAATTGCATAGGCAATTTTATATTGTTTTTGATCGTTTCCTAAGACTTCTACAGATGTGTTTAGGTAATCTATAATTCGATCCTTGTTTGGTCCTGAAAGAGAAAGGTCAAGTAAAGAGGTTCCTGTTTTAAAAGTTTTAATATATATGTTACGATACTTAGCAACGATACTATTGATGTTTTTAAATCGTATAAAATATTTTTGAGATACCTTAAAGTTATGTTTTTTTTCTATTGTAAATTTACTAAAAGGGGTTGTTATAGTATCTGATATATCAAACGTTTCTTCGTAAATTAAGTGAGTAGGAGTGTATGAAATTTGATTTTGATTATCATATTCTATAAGTTGTTTTGAGGATTCAATAGTTGCAAAATCCACTTTTACCCTAACTTTATTATTGTCTATACACTGAATCTCAATAAGGTGATTTGCCAATTGATAGTCAGAAGTATTCGTGATTATTTCAAAAGGAATTCTGCCATAAACATCTTCTAGTCTGTACTTTCCTTCTTCGAGGTATTCAATATAATATTTTAATTTTGTAACTACTTTTTCATTGTGAGTTCTAGATATAAAGTTAGCTTTAATTGCTTCTACATTATTGCTAGTACCTCCCCAGTTAAAAGCAATATTTGTACTTGAAGAGAATAATGGGTTGTGCTCTTCTTTTATATTAATTGTAGTATGTATAGTATATGATTTTTCTTCGTATCCATTTTTAAATTTGGCAATGCTTAAACCTATAATAATAGTAATAACAAAAAGTTTCCAATGACTAATTATTGTGTATAGCAAAGATTTAAAATCTATTGAGTTCTCTTCCCTAGAATCGATGTTTGAAGAAGGTTTGGAATTCATAAAGCTGTATTAAAATGATTTTATTAATAATATTGTTGTTGCAATAATAGAAAACACAGAAGCAAGAGTTGTAAATGTTTGTAGTCCAGTTGTTCCAATTCCCCAAGATTTTGTTTTTATAGGATTGATATAAACAATATCATGTGGGAGGATATTAAAAACCTCTGAATCAAATACATCTATATTGGTGATGTCAACAGTGTATTTTTTTATCCCATCTAATTCTTTTCTCAATACTTCAACTTTGGTTCTATCACCAGTATCCATGATGTCGCCTGCATTTGCAATAGCCTCTATTAGATTTACCTTATTTTGATAAATGATATGTGTGCCAGGGGAATCAATATCACCAAGTATGGTATATTGGATTCCAGCAAGTTTTACATTAACAAAAATATTCTT
Source organism: Flavicella sp. (assembly GCF_037132785.1). Taxonomy (GTDB): domain Bacteria; phylum Bacteroidota; class Bacteroidia; order Flavobacteriales; family Flavobacteriaceae; genus Flavicella. Next base: position 8,481 of record NZ_JBAHZZ010000057.1, read on the forward strand.
ATCAAATTTGAGATAATATTTTAATTCGGATCTCACCTTCTCTCTTACCTCTTCAATCGTATATCCTAAAACGTTTAGATTTCCTATATATGGTAGTCTAATATTTCCATGATCATCAACAGTATAACCTGTAAAATATAATTGATCTCCATTGAGGTTGTTAGAAAAGTTAGAGTCGCTAGAATTACTGCTATTAAATAAAGCAACGAGTTCTTCGTCTTTTGATTTTAAGGTTATCGATATAATATCGTTTGTTTGTAACTTGTATGGAATGTCGTTTACTTTGTGTATTTCTTCTTTTTTAATTGGTTCTCCTTGAAAATAAACTAGTTTTTTGTGTGGAACACAAGAGGTTAGTATTACTATGTATATAATTAAGAATAGCATTTTGTTCATAGATACTTATTTTAAAGATTTACAAATATAATTTTTATTGGTTATAAACAACGGATTTTCCTTTACTTTTGCTGTTAATAAAAGGTTTTCTAATGTTTTTTCATTTTAAAGAGTATATAAAACATCTTACAAATTCTTGTAATAAACACGGAGTACATTCTCCGTTTGTGTATGATTTTATAACAAAATGCCTTTATAAAAAGGCATCAAAAGAGGACGTTTCTTTTTTTGAAAAATATAGATTCAATCTTAAAACCTCTTCTAAGGTTGTTTGTATTGAGGAATATGGTGCAGGTTCAAGAGTTTTTAAAAGTAATATAAGAAAAGTATCTCAAATAGTTGAAGTTGCTGGGATAAAAAGAAAATATGGTTTGTTATTGATGCGAATGATGTCTTATTTTGAGGTGAAAACATGTTTAGAAATAGGAACCTCTTTGGGCTTGGCTACATTATGTTTACAAGCGAAAGAACCAAAAATGTTATTAACGACCTTAGAAGGATGCAAAAACACTTTAGAAGTTGCAAAGGAACAATTTGATCGGTTCGGATTAAAAAACATCAAAGTTGTTCTAGGTGATTTTAAAGTAACATTGCCAAAGGCAGTGAAAAATAATAATTATGATGTTGTTTATTTTGATGGTAATCATACGAAAACAGCTACTTTAGGATATTTTAAGGAATGTTTAAAGGCTAAACATAATAATTCTATCTTTATTTTTGATGATATTCATTGGAGTCAAGGAATGTGTGAAGCATGGGATGAAATTAAAAAACATCCAGAGGTAACAGTTACAATTGATATTTTTCAATGGGGAATTGTGTTTTTTAGAAAAGAACAAAGGAAAGAACATTTTACAATTCGACTTTAAAAATGAGTTTATGAAAATTTACACAAAAACAGGCGATAAAGGAATGACTGGTTTGTTTGGAGGAACTAGAGTGTCAAAATCAAATTTAAGAATCGACTCCTACGGATCGGTAGATGAATTAAATTCTTTTTTAGGACTGATTAGAGATCAGAAAATAGATAAGCATACTTTGGATAGTATTATTGAAATCCAAAAGAATTTATTTGTTGTCGGTGCCGTTTTGGCAACTCCCATAGAAAAGAAAATTTTAAAAAACGGAAAAAAAAGACTTGCTAATACAAAAGTAACTGACGAAATGATTTTATTTCTTGAATCAGAAATAGATTCGATAGAAGAGACATTACCCAAGATCACTCATTTTGTATTGCCAGGAGGCCATAGTACAGTTTCATATTGTCATATAGCTAGGTCAATCTGCAGAAGAGCTGAAAGATTGGTTGTAAAGATTTCGGAATATGAGGAGATTGAGGATAGCGTACTCGTATATTTAAACAGACTATCTGACTATCTTTTCGTATTGGCACGGAAGTTGACTTTTGATAATAAGGCAACGGAAATCAAATGGATTCCTTAGTTAAAAAACAGATATTCTTTTAAATTAATGAATTACATGAAAAAAAACTTGCTTTTTTAATAAAAAAAATTATTTTTGCACAAACAAAAATAATTTTTAGTAAGATGTATTGGACTTTAGAATTAGCTTCGTATTTAGCAGACGCACCATGGCCTGCAACAAAGGATGAATTGATTGATTATGCTATTAGAACAGGAGCTCCTTTAGAAATTGTTGAAAATCTTCAAAGTATGGAAGATGAAGGAGATTCTTACGAATCAATTGTTGAAATTTGGCCAGATTATCCAACGGAAGAAGATTATTTCTGGAACGAGGATGAATATTAGAAAAAAAACAATTATTATCATTTAAAAGTCTCTATTGAGGCTTTTTTTTTGTGTATTTTTGGAGAAGAGTTTTTTTTACTTAAAAGTCATTGTTTATGTTTTTATTTTTGAGTAGGAAACTGTTTAAAACCAATTTTATTTTTAAATAGCGTACTAATAATTTGGATTATTTTTTATTCAGATGAGCAATAAAAATCGAAGCATAGCACCGCTATTGTTTTTTTTTATGTGAAATATGAATAAGAAACGAATTTAACACGTCATTTAAAAATCAAAACGGTATAATATATTAATAGAAACAAAATCAACAACATTTGTGTTGTTTAAAGAAATAAAATTATGAGTATCTTAAATTCAGTTCTTAAAATTTTTGTAGGAGACAAACAAAAAAAGGACTTAAAATTATTACAACCAATTGTAGGTAAAGTTCGAGCTTTTGAAGCCGAGATGAATTCTCTTAGCAATGATGATTTACGATTGAAATCGCAAAAATTCAAACAGTTAATCAAAGAAGCTACAAAATCTATTGATGACAAATTAATAGAACTTGAGGCCGAGGCAATTGAAGCCCATATTGATAGAAAAGAACAAATATTTATTGAAATAGACAGCCTAAAAGACGAAGCATATTCGGTTTCTGAATTGGTGTTGGAAGAAATCATGCCTGAAGCTTTTGCTGTTGTGAAAGAAACAGCAAAAAGATTTACAGAAAATGATGTGGTAATTGTTACGGCAACGGAATTTGATAGAGAGTTGTCTGGCACTAAAGAGTATATTACTTTAGAGGGGAACAATTCTGAATGGGCTACTTCTTGGGACGCATCAGGAACTCCAGTTACTTGGGAAATGATTCATTATGATGTTCAATTAATAGGTGGCTCAGTTTTACATAAGGGTAAGATTGCAGAGATGATGACTGGAGAGGGAAAAACATTGGTTGCAACATTACCAATTTTTTTAAATGCTTTATCAGGTAAGGGTGTACATGTTGTTACGGTAAATGATTACTTAGCGAAAAGAGATGCTGCATGGATGGCACCTATTTGGGAATTTCATGGATTGTCAGTTGACTGTATTGACCATCATCAACCAAATTCTGAAGAAAGAAGAAAAGCTTATAATTCTGATATTACATATGGGACAAATAATGAGTTTGGATTTGATTATTTGAGAGATAACATGGCGCACTCGCAAAAAGAATTGGTTCAAAGGGCACCAAACTATGCCATAGTGGATGAAGTTGATTCTGTATTAATTGACGACGCACGTACTCCATTAATTATTTCTGGAGCAATTGCTCAAGGAGATCGTCATGAATTTAACGAATTAAAACCTAAAGTAGAGGAGATAGAAAGAATTCAACGTCTATATTTAGTAGGCGTATTGGCGGAGGCTAAAAAGTTAATTGCTGGAGGGAACACTGAAGATGGAGGTATTTTGTTACTTCGTGTGTATCGTGGTATTCCGAAAAATAAAGCATTGATAAAATTTTTAAGTCAAGAAGGAATAAAACAATTACTTCAAAAGACCGAGAATACGTATATAGCAGATAATAATAAAGAAATGCCAAAAATTGACAAGGAATTGCATTTCGTTATTGATGAGAAAAATAACTCTATTGAACTTACGGATAAAGGAATTCAACATTTGTCTGGAGAAGGAGATCAAGATTTCTTTTTACTACCAGATATTGGAGTGAAAATTGGTCAAATTGATGATAGCGAAGCTTCGGTAGAGGAAAAGGTTGCTCAGAAAGAAGAGTTGTACAACGACTTTAGTATTAAGAGTGAACGTATCCACACATTGAATCAATTGTTAAAAGCATATACTTTATTTGAAAATGATAAAGAGTATGTTGTCATGGATAATAAAGTAAAAATTGTAGATGAACAAACAGGTCGTATTATGGACGGTCGTCGTTATTCAGACGGATTGCATCAAGCAATTGAAGCAAAGGAGGATGTGAAAATTGAAGCAGCTACCCAAACTTTTGCGACAGTTACTTTACAAAACTACTTTAGAATGTATCGGAAACTTGCAGGAATGACTGGTACAGCGATTACAGAAGAAGGTGAGTTTTGGGAGATTTATAAGTTAGATGTTGTTGTAATACCAACAAATAGACCTTTATTACGTGATGATAAAGAAGATTTAGTTTACAAAACAACGAGAGAAAAGTACAGTGCTGTAATTGATGAAATTGTAAAGTTGGTAGACAAAGGACGTCCTATTCTAGTAGGAACTACTTCCGTTGAAATTTCTGAATTATTATCTAGAATGTTATCACTTAGAAAAATTAAACACAACGTTTTAAACGCAAAATTACATAAGAAAGAAGCACAAATTGTTGCAGATGCAGGGAATTGGGGTATGGTTACTATTGCGACAAATATGGCAGGTCGTGGAACGGATATTAAATTATCTGATAAAGTAAAGGCTGTAGGTGGTTTGGCTATTATCGGTACAGAAAGACATGACTCAAGACGTGTGGATAGACAGTTAAGAGGTCGTGCTGGTCGTCAAGGAGATGTTGGTTCTTCTCAGTTTTATGTTTCTTTAGAAGATCATTTGATGCGTATTTTTGGTTCGGAGAGAATTGCAAAAATGATGGATAGAATGGGGTTAGAAGAAGGTGAAGTGATTCAACATTCTATGATTTCAAAATCTATTGAACGTGCACAGAAAAAAGTAGAAGAGAATAATTTTGGTGTTCGTAAGCGTTTGTTAGAATATGATGATATTATGAACGCTCAACGTGAGGTTGTTTATAAAAGACGTCGCCATGCTTTGGATGGAAAACGTTTGCAAATCGATATTGTAAACATGATTTATGATACATGTTCTTCTATTGTAGTTGCTAATAAAGAAGACGATAATTATACGAATTTTGAATTTGAATTGATTAGTTTCTCTGGAATGGCATCACCTTTTACGAAGGAAGAATTTAAAAGTATATCAGCGGATAAAATAGTAGATGATTTATACGATAGTGTTTATGCACATTATAAAGATAACGTTGTGAGAAATGCTTTAATAGCTTTTCCTGTTATTAAGAATGTATATGAAAATGAAGCGGATAAGTATGAGCGAATTGTAGTCCCATTTACTGATGGTACAAAAACATTACAGGTAGTAACAAACTTAAAAGAAGCATTCGAATCTGAAGGAAAAACGTTGATTAGTGATTTTGAGAAGAATATTACCCTTGCAATTATAGATGAAACATGGAAAGACCATTTACGTAAAATGGATGATTTAAAACAATCTGTTCAAAATGCATCTTATGAACAAAAAGATCCTTTGTTAATTTATAAGTTTGAAGCTTTTGAATTGTTTAAATCAATGTTGGATAAAGTTAATAAAGAAGTTTTATCGTTCTTATTTAAGGGAGAGCTACCAACACAGAATGCAAGTCAAATTTCTGAAGCTCCTGTTAAAAAGAGAGAGAAATTAAATTTGAGCAAAGAAGAAGTTCAAAATATGTCACAGTCTTCAATGCCTCACGATGCTAGAGAGCAAAAGGTTACGGAAACCATAGTGCGTGAAGAACGTAAAATTGGTAGAAATGAAAGAGTAACCATTAAGAATATAATGACTGGTGAAAATAAAGAAGTAAAATATAAACAAGCCATACCGATGCTCGACAAAGGAGATTGGGTTTTAGTAAATAATTAATTGAAAACGGAGTCTTTCGACTCCGTTTTTTGTTTTATCTAAGTTTTATATTTGTAGAATTACAGCTATTGTGTAATTTGAACACTAAAAATAATTTAGCATATGATACAAGTACCTGAGTCTTCTTTGAGTTTTCTGAAAGCCTTAATAGAAAATAACAACCGAGTTTGGTTTGAAGAACACAAAAACGAATTTAAGGAAGAAGAACAAAAGCTAAAAATATTTTATAATTCGGTACTGGAAGATTTAAATGAAAACGACAGTATAGAAAAAATGAAAATTTTTAGAATTTATAGAGATGTTCGATTTTCTAAAGATAAAACACCCTATAAGAATCATAGAGGTGTAAGTTTTTCACGAACAACAGAAAACTTACGTGGAGGATATTATTTAAGAATTTCTCCTGGAGAAAGTATGATGGCTGGTGGTTTTTTTCAGCCCAATTCGGCAGATTTAATGCGAATAAGAAAAGAGTTTGAAACGGATGATACTGAAATAAGAGAAATTATAGCAAATGATAATTTCAAATCTTTTTTTGGGAAGTTGGAAGGAGATGAAGTTAAATCAGCTCCAAGAGGTTTTGATAAAAATCATGCTGCAATTGATTTGATTCGAAAAAAATCATTTATAGTGTCACGGAAATTTACTGATAAAGAAGTCTTAGCTCTTAATTTTAGAGAAAAATTAAAAGAGTCTTATTTAGCGTTAAGACCTTTTTTTGATTATATGTCGGATGTTTTAACTACAGATATCAATGGTGTTTCAGTGTTAGAACGCTAATTATAAGAAAACTAAATCAGTGAGATTTAATTTATGGTACAGGTCTGATATATATTACGTCATTTAAATGTTAAAATGGTGTTATTCATGTTGTTTTTACGGACATAGAAACTAATTTAATCAATCATTTTGATGTTTATTTGGTATAATTAAAGACCGTTGCATAATGCTCTTTTCAGTTTTAGATTTCAATTTTTACTTTTTAAATCTAAAATTTATGTTTTTTTCCTTATTTTCATTGTTTATGTTAGTTATGGATCTCTTTCTTGGTTCATTTTCCTTTAGTTTTTAGA
>NZ_JBAHZZ010000123.1:0-25671 GCF_037132785.1 Flavicella sp.
AAATATCATTTTGGTTTTAAGAAACATCATGTAACCGATCAACAAGGCTTGGTTCTTGGAGTATTAACCACAACTGCAAGTTAAGAATGAGATATCTAATTTAGAAGATGTTTTAAATACAGTCACGTTAAAGGCTACCAAAAGACATTCCTTTAAAAGCGGATAAAGGGTATCAATCAAAGAAAAACGCAACACTTTTAAAAGATCGAAATTTAAAGAATCACATTCTTAAAAAAGCTGTTAAAAATAAATCATTGACAAAATGGGAAAAACGATTTAATAAATTAATTAGCAAAACAAGGTTTAAAGTGGAGCGAACTTTTGGAGGAATAAAGTTATGGTTTAAAGGAGGAATTGCAAGATATAGAGATATGGAAAAAATGCATACTCAAAATCTGATGGAAGCTATTTGTTACAATTTATATAGAAGTCCATGGATAATTGCCACTAATTCTGAAAAACAGAGGAAAATGAACCAAGAAAGAGATCCATAACTAATGAAAAAAAACATAAATTTTAGATTTAAAAAGTCAGAATTGAAATCTAAAACTGAAAAGAGCATTATGCAACGGTCTTCATACATGTTTTTGTGTTACAAACATAGTTATTATTTTTATTCTTATTTGTAGGTAAAAACTATTTCATGTAGTATTTTTGCAATTCAAATTTGCAGAATTATGATTGATATTCAGAAAATAAGAGCTGATTTTCCGATACTTAAAGAAGAGATAAATGGAAAGCCTTTGGTGTATTTTGACAACGCAGCAACAAGTCAAAAACCTCAAGTTGTAATTGATTCAATTGTAAATTATTATTCTAAAATTAATGCGAATATTCACAGAGGAGTACATACTTTAAGTCAGGTTGCAACGGATGCATACGAACAAGCTCGATTGAAAGTCCAAAAGCATTTTAATGCAAAAAATGCGTATGAAATTATTTTAACTGCAGGTACAACCCACAGTATAAATATCGTAGCAACAGGATTTACTGATTTTTTAAATAAAGGAGACGAGGTTATTGTTTCTGGATTGGAGCATCATTCAAATATTGTGCCTTGGCAAATGTTGTGTGAACGAACGGGTGCTGTATTAAAGGTGATTCCTTTTAATGAAGTGGGAGAATTGGAAATGCATGTTTATGATTCTTTATTGTCGGATAAAACTAAATTGGTTTTTGTCAATCATATTTCAAATGCTTTAGGCACCATCAACCCAATTCAAGAAATTATTGACAAAGCACATGCTGTTGGAGCGGCTGTTTTAATTGATGGTGCACAAGCCTGTCCTCATATAAAACCTGATGTTCAAGGCTTGGATGTTGATTTTTATGTGGCTTCAGCTCATAAATTATGTGGTCCTACCGGAGTGGGGGTTTTATATGGAAAAGAAGAATGGTTAAATAAATTACCTCCTTATCAAGGAGGAGGAGAAATGATCGAAACCGTAACTTTTGAAAAAACAACCTATGCAGGTTTACCTCATAAGTTTGAAGCAGGAACTCCTAATATCGCTGGAGGTATTGCTTTTGGAGTTGCTTTGGACTATATGAACGAAATTGGTTTTGAGGCGATTTCCGCTTACGAAAATGAGTTATTGCAATACGGAACTGAAAAATTATTAGAAGTAGAAGGACTTCGAATTTATGGAACTTCTAAAAACAAGGCAGCTGTAATATCTTTTAATATCGGAACCATTCATCCTTTTGATATAGGAAGTATACTAGATAAATTTGGTGTTGCTGTTAGAACGGGACATCACTGTGCACAGCCGATTATGAATTATTATAATATTCCTGGAACAGTTAGGGCTTCTTTTGCTTTTTATAATACCAAAGAAGAAATTGATGTTCTGGTTACTGCAGTAAAAAAAGCACAAATTATGCTTTCTTAGAAACGAAGTTTCATTTAATTAAAAAAGGAGGTTAGATTACATCCGAGTGAGGTAATAAAAAACCGAAAGTTATCATTTTCGACCAAAGTCAGCAGGAATTTCACCCCAAGCTTTTGTTTCCCATTTTAAAATAGGGTTTTGATAAGGATTTTTTTTTAACCAAAGTTCAGCTCTTTTTATCAAATCGAATAAAACTTCTGTGTTTTTATTTAAAGGAAGTTTGGTTTTACATTTACGTTGTTTTACCCACGAGATTGCAATTCTAGAATCAGAATATATAGGCAGGTTTGGTTGTTTTTTTTGTTGTAACCAAGCCAGACCATGTACCAATGCCAAAAACTCACCAATATTATTGGTTCCAGATTTATAAGGACCTTGAATAAAAAGTTGTGTTCCAGTACTGGTAGCAACACCACGATACTCCATTTTACCTGGGTTTCCACTGCAAGCGGCATCTACAGCGATGGTGTCTAATATAGGTTTTCCATAGGCTTTTTTTTCTTGAGCTGTAAGTTCTTTCTTTTTTGTGCTTAGCCCTTTGTGTTCATCATAGGTTCCACGAAAAGCTTTTTCAGCCATTTTTTTGTCTGCGAATGATTTGTATTTTGCTCCAGAATATCCATCAATATTTTTTTTACATACAGACCAAGAAGTGAAAACACCTCTGTTTTTTCCTTCCCAGACTACATAATATTTTTTTGCCATTTTTCAGAACCCTACGCTTATCGAAGGGTGGTTTAATAGATAAAGTTTCTTAATTATAAAATCGTTTCTTCAATTACTTTAGGAAAATTAGCATATTCTAGTTTATGAATACTCTTAGCGATGTCTTCAGGAGTATCTGTAATTAGCACAGGTGTTTTTGCTTGAAAAATAATTGCACCTTCGTCGTAATTTTCGTTTACAAAGTGGACCGTAATACCCGTTTCTGTTTCCCCTTGCTCTTTTACAGCATTGTGAATATTCATTCCATACATGCCTTTTCCTCCAAATTTAGGAAGTAATGAAGGGTGTATGTTAATAATTTTATTTGGATACGCATCAACGATGTTTTGAGGTATTTTTAGTAAAAACCCTGCTAATATCACATAATCTGCGTTTTGTTGCAAGTATTCCAATACCACTTCCTCCTCAAAAAAGGATTTTCTGGAAAAATACTGCGATGGGACATTTAGTTTTTTTGCTCTATCTAAGACCTTTGCTTCTTTTCTGTTTGTTACAATCGAAGTTATACTTATTTCGTTGTGACTTTCAAAGTATCTAATGATGTTTTCTGCGTTGCTACCTGATCCGGAAGCCAATATTACTAATCTTTTCATTGTATATTATAAAGGGAATTGAAGTACAAAAAAACAATAAATATTAATATTAAACCAAGATAATCAAATTATTAAAGATATTTTTTTATTTTAGTGAACACATTTTCTTCGTAAAATGCTTTTTTAAATGAAAGTTTATTATTTTTGCCAAGATTTAAAATTTAAAATAAAAAATTATGTCAGACATTGCATCAAGAGTAAAAGCGATCATCGTTGATAAATTAGGCGTTGACGAGAACGAAGTAACTAACGAAGCTAGCTTCACAAATGATTTAGGAGCTGATTCATTGGATACAGTTGAATTGATTATGGAATTTGAGAAAGAATTTTCTATTCAAATCCCAGATGACCAAGCAGAAAACATTGGAACCGTTGGACAAGCAGTAAGCTATATAGAAGAAGCAAAAAAGTAATACTTTTATGGAATTAAAGCGAGTAGTAGTAACTGGACTTGGTGCATTGACGCCAATCGGAAATAATATTGAAGAATATTGGAATGGACTAGTAAATGGTGTCAGCGGAGCTGGACCTATTACTAATTTTGATGCTGCCAAGTTCAAAACTCGTTTTGCTTGTGAATTAAAAGGATTTGACGTCCATGAATTCATCAACAGAAAAGAGGCTAGAAAAATGGATAAGTTTACTCAGTATGCAATGGTTGCAGCTGATGAAGCTATCGCGGATGCTGGTTTAACATCTGAAAATGTTGATGTTGACAGAGTTGGGGTGATTTGGGGAGCAGGAATTGGTGGTATTGACACTTTTGAAAAACAAGTGATGGAATTTGCTGCTGGTGATGGAACGCCAAAATTCAACCCATTTTTCATTCCTAAAATGATTGCTGATATAGCTCCAGGAATGATTTCTATCAAACACGGTTATAGAGGTCCAAACTTTACAACAGTGTCTGCATGTGCCTCTTCGGCAAATGCAATTATTGATGCCTTAAATTATATACGTTTAGGGTATGCTGATATTATTGTTTCAGGAGGTTCTGAAGCAGCGATAACACATGCGGGTATGGGAGGTTTCAATGCTTTACATGCTCTTTCTACAAGTAATGATGACCCAAAAACGGCATCAAGACCATTTGATAAAAACCGAAACGGTTTTGTTATGGGAGAAGGTGCAGGATCATTAATTTTAGAAGAATATGAACATGCCAAAGCGCGTGGAGCAAAAATATATGCTGAGATAGCTGGAGGAGGACTTTCTGCAGATGCTCACCATTTAACAGCTCCGCACCCAGAAGGCTTAGGTGCTAGAAATGTAATGTTAAATTGTATCAAAGATGCCGGACTTACAATAGACGACATTGACGCAATTAATGTACATGGTACATCAACTCCATTAGGAGATATTGCTGAAACAAAAGCAATTTTAGATGTGTTTGGTGAAAAAGCATACAAAATCAATATCAATTCAACAAAATCAATGACAGGGCATTTATTAGGTGCTGCTGGTGCCATTGAAGCAATTGCTTCAATTTTGGCAATGAAACATGGAATTGTTCCTCCAACAATTAATCATGTTACAGTTGATGATCGGATTGACGAAAAATTAAATCTTACTTTAAACAAAGCTCAGAAAAGAGATGTTAAAGTTGCGATGAGTAATACTTTCGGATTTGGCGGACACAATGCTTGTGTATTGATAAAAAAAATAGACTAAATTACATTTGAAACTTATTCGAAACATAATAAGATCTCTAGATAAAGAGGAAGAGGAATTTTATGTTGCGTTAAAAAAACTTTTAGGTTTTCGACCTAAAAATATTAACTATTACAAAACAGCCTTTATTCATCGATCTGTTAAAGTATTAGACGAGAATGGGAATTCTATCAATTATGAAAGGATGGAGTTTTTAGGAGATGCTATGCTCGGTTCTATTATAGCAGCTTTTTTGTTTAAAATGGTGCCAGATGGAAATGAGGGGTACCTCACTCAAATGCGTTCTAAAATTGTAAGTAGAAATCAATTGAATGCGCTGGGAAAAGATTTGAATCTTGTTCGTTTTGTAAAAAGTACCATTTCGAAAAACCGAATGGGGCAAAACATATATGGAAACATATTTGAGGCTCTTATTGGAGCTATTTATTTAGATAGAGGATACGTATATTGCGAGAAATTTATTAACAAAAGGGTCATTGATGCCTTTGTTGATATACCTTCATTAGAGAATAAAATTACCAGTTATAAGGGGATTGTTATTGAATGGTGCCAAAAGACGAAAAAGAAACTTGAATTCGCAACTTATGAGGATTCAGGCAATGAAAACATTAGGCATTATAGTGTAAAATTGATGATTGAAAACAAAGTGGTTTCTAAAGGCCGGTCAACATCGAAGAAGAAAGCTGAAGAGATCGCTTCTAAAAGAATTTATTTTGTTTATCAACATGAAATAAAAAAAGTATTCTAAAAGGCTACAACGTTTTCGTATCTTTTTTTTTTGGTACTCTAAATTATAAGTAACTTAGCCAAAGTTTTGTTTTTATGCAAGTACATTCTTTAGAAATAGATGATTTTGAAGATTCAAATTTCACATTAATTAGTATCTATACGAGTTTGTCTGATTATAAACTGGCTTATCTTTTAAATAGGAACTTAAATATTTCTTTTAAAAAATCAAAAGATTCGTTAGTGTTGGAAGACGGCTTACAAAGAGCCTGTTTTTCCGTTTATAGACACGAGGATGAATCTAAAGATATGAATTGGTATTTAATAGAAAATAAATATCATGGAATTTCAAGTGACCCTATTGAAAATGGTTTATTTGGCGCAATTAATGAAACAGTAAATAGAACGAGCTACTTAATCCCAGAGAAGAAAAAAACGGATTTTTTAGTAAAAATAGAAGGTGATTACGACTCGTATTTGGTTCACGAGACGATACAAAACATTAATAAACTGGAGCAAGTTATGACCTCCTATAAAATAGACATAACAACACTAAAGTCGAAAGATTTTTTAATTATATAATTATGCCAAATACTAAAAAGACAAAAATTGTTGCAACCCTTGGTCCTGCAATTAACAACAGAGAAACTTTAAAAGAGTTGATGATCTCTGGTGTGAATGTTTTTAGAATTAACTTTTCTCATGCTGATTACACTGAGGTTAAGAAAATTGTTAAAATCATTAGAGAATTAAATGAGGAAATGGAATACCATGTCGCTTGTTTGGCTGATTTACAAGGACCTAAATTACGTGTAGGTGTAATGGAGGAAGGAATTGTGTTAGTAAAAGGAGATGTATTTACCTTTACAACTGCTGATTTACCAGTAGGAAATAAGGATAAGGCCTTTATGACGTATAAAAACTTTCCTGTCGATGTAAAAGTTGGAGAACAAATTTTAGTAGATGATGGTAAATTACTTTTTGAAGTAACTGCTACTGATGGAAAAGAAATAGTAACTACAAAAGTATTACGTGGAGGTCCGTTAAAATCTAAGAAAGGTGTGAACTTACCAAATACAGAGATTTCTTTACCTGCATTGACAGAGAAAGATATTAAAGACGCAATTTTTGCATTGTCCTTAGAAGTAGATTGGATGGCTTTGTCTTTTGTTCGTAATCCAGAAGATTTAGATGCTATTCATAAATTAATTAGAGAGAATTCTGATACTTCAGTATACAGAACTAGAGTTATTTCTAAAATCGAAAAACCAGAAGCTTTAGAAAATATTGATGCAATTATAGCGAATACAGATGCCTTAATGGTAGCTCGTGGCGATTTAGGTGTTGAGATTCCTATGGCTGAAGTGCCATTGGTGCAAAAGATGTTGGTAAGAAAAGCGAAAGAGGCTAAGATACCAGTAATTATTGCAACTCAAATGATGGAAACTATGATTGAAAATCAAGTTCCAACAAGAGCAGAGGTAAATGATGTTGCGAATTCTATTATGGATGGTGCAGATGCAGTGATGTTATCGGGAGAGACTTCTGTTGGTGAATTTCCAAATGAGGTAATCAAGAAAATGCGTGAGATCATTGTAAGTGTAGAGCACTCTCCATTAATTGATGTGCCAAGACAAGCACCTGTATTTAGTAATACTGAGCGTTATTTATCTGATGCCGTTTGTTACCAAGCAGCTTCTTTGGCAGATCAAATTAAAGCAAAAGCAATTGTTACTTTAACATACTCAGGTTATACGGCATTTCAAATATCTGCTTTAAGACCAAATTCTCATATTCAAGTATTTTCTCCAAACAAAAGAGTATTGGCTATGCTGAACTTGTTTTGGGGTGTAAAAGCTAGATATTATGAAAGTGATGAATCTATGACTAAAACGATTGCTCAAGTAAATCAAATGGTTGTTGACAAAGGTGTTTTAAATTCTGGTGATTATGTGATTAACTTAAATTCAACTCCTATAAAAAAGAAAGGGATGGTAAACAATTTACGTGTTACGAAAATTGTTTAATTCATTCTTTTAAAGAAAAAAAGTGATTTTAAAATGCCTGTGTACTTTGTATACATGCATTTTTTTGATAATTTGAATTGCTCAAAGAAAGATAAAAAAAAATAAGTATCTTTAAAATTCTCTAAAACAATTAGAATGGCAATAAAAAATTTCAAAGCAGCAACAATCAAGCAAGAAAAGAAAGTCTCAGACAAGATTTTAGTGTCGAAATATATGACGACCAAATTAATTACCTTTAAGCCAGAACAGTCAGTTCTTGAGGTAATGGAGTTGTTGATAAAAAACAAAATATCTGGAGGTCCAGTAGTGAATGATAAAAATGAATTGCTAGGGATAATTTCAGAAGGAGACTGTATGAAACAGATAGCAGAAAGTGGTTATTATAACCTTCCTATGAATCATGTGAAAGTAGAAGACCATATGGTAAAAAATGTTGACACAATTAATACAGGTATGTCAATTTTTGAAGTTGCAAGTTTGTTTTATACATCGAAAAGAAAACGTTTTCCTGTTTTGGAGAATGGAGCCTTGGTAGGGCAAATCAGCCGAAGAGACATATTAAAAGCGGCCTTGGCTTTAAAAGATATTTAGGATTCTTTTCTAACAAGTAGAAAATATCCATTATCTAAAGGTAGATAACCCTGATCGTAGATATAATAATAAATATTACCTGTTTGTGTAGTATAGATATTAGTAAAATATTTAAAATAAAACCCCTCATCTGTTAGTTTAAATTTTGGAATTTTTGTCTTTCCACTGCGATTTAATTTGGTGAGAACCTTGTGGTTTTTTTTAAGTCGATTATTGATGTTTCTTACTAAGTTTTTGGATTCAGAATCTACTTTGTTATTGTATGAATTTCTACAATAATCGGAACAAAACTTTTTATCCGATCTTCCTATAAATTCTTCTGCACATTCTAAACATTGTTTTTTCATAACCTAAACTTCTTAAGAAGTTCCTAAGATACAAAATAGACTTTATTATTTCTTATATTTAAAACATTCTGAAATAATTGATTGTAAATCCGAGCTTCGGAGGTATTATGCCATTTTAACATTTAAATGACGCATTAAATTCGTTTCTTTTTCATTCATATTTCATACAAAAACAAAACCGTAACAGGGCTATACTTCTATTTTTATTGCTTATCTGAATAAAAAATATTCCAAAATTAGTATTACTCTAGTTTTTTGTAGTTTTTTAATTGTTTTGTGGGTTCAATGATGTCGTAGCCTTTCCATAGGTTTTTATCAAATTGATCAATATTGATAATATTAAATGTTTTCTTTTCTTTATAGTTTTCAAATTGTTCCTCTGTTAATTTTTTCGTTTTGATGGCAAAATATTCAATAGCCTCTTGAACCTGTAAATCAAGATTCAAACCTATTTTTAACTCCACTAATTTTTTGTCAAATAGAAATCTGTTTTTTTTCTTTTGGAGTGCTATTTTTCTCTTAATTCTAAGATTGTATTTTTTGTTAAATGAAAAATATTTCAATCGATAGATGTCTGCGACCTTTTCAAAATAGATAGTGCCGTGAAAGTCGATTTCCTCATATCCAACCCCTAGAAAATTAAACTTTTTACCAGTTTTACCTTCGCTGTATTTATAAGAAGCTTTTAATAGTGCATAGGTGTCTGTTGAGACATAAAGTTTTCCCTCAAACATTCCTTTGTTTTTAGGTGTAAAAGAGATGATATATACGGATTCCCCATTTGTTGAAGTACTGCCTTCAAATTCGAAATTATATCGATTTGTTTTGTGTAAAAACTCCCATAGATCTTTATCTTCAAAAGTTATGTAGTTTATTTTATCTTCAATCAGGTATTTGTAATACTTTAAGGGTCTGTTTTCTGAACTTTTTTGTTTTCTAATTGAATCTTTAGGAAGATCTATTTTTTGACCGAAAATTCCACTTTTTATTTTCCAATATTCTTCTTCGCCTGTATTTGCAAAAAGTTTATCAAATAGAGGTTTGTAGTTTTCTAGACCTGCCAAATCTTTTGAGGTGAGTTCAACGGCTTTGATTGGATCTAATTTTAATTCGGATCGTTTGGCGTCAATATAGAAGTCTGCAAGAAAATCGAAGTATGATGTTGAGTTTTTAGGAGTTTTATTTTCAAAATCACGAATGATATCTTCGTTGAGTTCTTTAATTGTGCTTTTTTTGTAATCGAGTTCAATTTTATTTACATCTGTGATATAACGTTCACGTACAAATATTCGATCTTTGTGGAAGTTGGTCTGGTAATTGGCGCTTTTGTTTTTAAGCACATTTTTTACGATGTGCTCTGCGTCTAGATTTCTGTTAGTGATAATTACCTCGTCAATAGACATTACATTTTCAGATAAAAAAACTCGTGGAAGCTTGATTAAGTTATTGATTGTAATGGTTTTTGTTTTATAGCCTAAAAACTGGAAAGAAACTGTATCAGTTGGGGCAAGGTCTGATAAGTCAATAGAATAGCTCCCTTTTTCATTGGTAATTGTTCCTCTATTGTTTTTTAAAATCAAAACATGTACATAAGGTAATACGCTATTGTAAAGAGAGTCTAATACAGCTCCCTCAATCACAGTTCTTGTTTGTGAAAAACAGAAGGTAAAGCAGCTTAAAAAGACTGTAAGGGCAGAAAGCGCGAATATTTTTTTTGCTAGAGAAGAGTGTTTGATTAAAGATGACATAAATTTTTAATGACTTTTGGAGATTTGAGAAATTGTAATGACAAGACAATAAATTTATTTTCTAGTTCCTTCCTAAATATTTATATAAAAAAGAGAAAAGAGAATGCCGATTCTATATCTCAAATTATTTTTTGAGTTGTTCAACAAAAACATCCATTCTTAATGTCAAAGATAAGCTTATTTGGTCAGGAAATTCTAAAATTAGATCATTCACTTTTCAATAGACTGTCTACTATTATTAATAAAAATAGTCAACCTATATCAGGGTAATACATGCGTTTTATTTCTTTTTAAGAAATAACAACTTACTTGTACCTAAAATCTAAAACTACCATACAACTACAGACTCTAATCATCTCTATAGAAAACATAAGAACCTAGTAAAAATCAAAGTGCCTAATAGACAGGAACAACTATGGGTAAGCGATATAATACCATTTTAACATACAAATGACGCATTAAATTCGTTTCTTTTTCATTCATATTTTACATAAAAACAAAATCGTAACTGGGCTATGCTTCTATTTTCATTGCTTATTTGAATAAAAAAATTCCAAGTTATTATTACGTCATTTAAAAAACAAATTGGTGTTATTTGGTCATACGACAAACTTAAATCACTACAGACCAATTACAACTCGCCGACTGTATCATTTTTCGTTTTTGAAAACTTGCTTTGTAAGCAACAGCGGAAAATCTAATTTTTCAAACCTAACCTCCACGGTCTGTTGCTCTAACTGTAATGTTTTAATATTTATGTAGGTTCCATTTTGCTTATCTTCTAATGATAAGGCTACTTTTCGATTACTTTTTAAGGCAATAATGAAATCATTTTTTCTACTGAAGAAAACCAACTATCTGCCAAAGACATGGTCAAAATACCAAGTATTAAGTTCACTTTCATCTGTATATTGTTTTTCTTGTGTGGAATCATCAAAGTTTAAAATGACCGTTTCTTTTGATTGCATCAATTCTTCAATATAAGGTTTTGCCTTTTTCCATAGAAATTTACTGTCGTAAACGCCTGTTGACAACTCTCTTGTTATTTTGTCATGCTTTATCGAAAATAAGGATGCCATTCCTGTAGCTGTAGTGTAAGAACTTGAACTTATTAAGTAATCTGTATATAAATCAACAAAATTATCAGTCTTTTTTCTTCTCAAAGTTATTAACAAGACAGAATATTATTTTCTTAAATCTAAATTATTACTGCGTAAGGTGAGTTAATAATACACTCTTTACCAAACAGAATAAATCCAATCTCGCCATAAGACAAAACGGCACCCTTGAAACAATTATTCCTTTTGATCCCATAGCCTATAAGGATCATTATGCGCTTTCATTTGCTCTAGCAACAATGATTCCATTTCCTCTCGCTTGTCTGCATATAAGGGATTGCTGGCTAAATTAGTTTCCATTTTACCTGTTTTTTTGTGTTCAGGTAAATACTCATTAGGGTTTTCTTTTAAATTAAAAAGCTGCGTTTTGCGAATGGTCCCCTGCATAAGGTCATATTTTATTAACTTCCAATCTCCTTTTGTAACACTTCGCATCCCTGGTTTCGAGCCTCCACTATAAACCCCATACATTACATCTCTTATTTTGTCTTTTTCTCCTTCTAATACAGGTTTAAAACTAAGCCCTTGAACAGAATTAGGAATATCAATCCCAGCTAAGTCACAAACGGTAGGTAAAATATCTAATAAATAAATGTTTCCTTCAACATTTATTCCAGCTTTAATTCCTGGTCCTTTAACTATAAAAGGCACACGCCAAGTATGTTCATATAAATTTTGTTTTCCTGTTAAACCATGTCTACCAATTGCAATTCCATGATCGGAAGTATAAATAATATAAGTATTTTCCAACTCGCCCATTTCTTCCAGTTTAGCAAGAACTTTACCAATTTGGATATCAATATTTTCAGCACAGGCATATTCTCGCCCTAACTCATTACGTATAGTCTGTTCATCACGATTTTTCCAAACACCACTCACTCGTTCTTCATCTCTTAAATTCTTATGTCCATGGAAAAACGGGTGCTTTAGAAGATAATTATCCTGTAAAACGGGTTGTTTAGGATTTGCTGAAGGAAGGCTGTTTTTATCAGTATGATTAACGGCTCCATATTTTTCTAATAACTCGGGAGTACCATTACGAATATCATGCGGATGAGAAAAACCAAAATAAATAAAGAAAGGATCTTTTTCCTCATTCACCTGTCTATCACTCAGGTAATTAAGAACTTGTTTAGAATGCCAAGCACTACCCGTTTCTTCAGTTCCTCCCCGTTTTGTTGCATCATGCACAACAGTAAATTGTTCGTTTGCATCGGCATAAGAATTTCCTTTTTTACAGGTTCTCATTGTTTTGTATCCTGCCCGATTAAAGACTGCTCCTATAGTCTGAAGCTCTAAACTATCTGGACAGATGGCTTTTTTATAACCTGCACTAGCAGGGAGATTCCATACGGTACGTCCTGACATAATCATATGACGTGATGGAGTACAAACAGCTCCATTCATTGAGCCCATATGTCTAGCACTGTCGAAAACCATACCGTCTCTTGCTAATTTAGCTATACTGGGGGTTTCTAAAATTGATTTCCCATCGTAAATTTTTAAATCAAAAGGAGATTGATCATCAACTAATACAAATAAAAAGTTAGGACGTTTTAATTTTTGTGTTTTTTTCTGTTGAGCATTTAAACTTATAAAAGCAATGCTTAATATGGAAAGAAGGATTCTTTTTTTCATGGTTTAATAATTAATTAGTATAACTTTTTATAGTTTTTAATTCATCGATAATAAATTTTGCTGTTTCATAATAAGAACTTATCAAAACGTTTAAAATAGAAGTTGTGTTTATGAGTTGTATTCAGCTAGCTAATCAAAGTAAAATCCTTGTTTTTTTTAAGTGATTTTCCGTGAAATAACATATTTTATCTTCCAAAGGTAGTAAATATAATTGAAGATTTATGAATGAAAAAGTCTAAAAAGAGACATTATATGCTTGATTGTCATTGACTAGTCCTTTTATGTCGTTTGTCGAGTTTTTTTTTATAAAACGTATTAGCATTATATTTTTAGGAAGCTAACAATTAACAATATTTTATGAAAAACAAGAATTTAGTATTTATTATGCTTTTTTCTCTGCTAATTAGCCTTCAGGTTTTTGCGCAAGAAAAAAACATTACAGGAACAATAACAACTGCTGGTGATGGGATTCCTCTTCCAGGAGTTTCTGTATTTGTAGAAGGAACAAATAGAGGTACACAAACTGATTTTGATGGTTTGTACTCTATAGAAGCATTTGAGGGTGAAAATTTAAAAGTTTTATTTTTAGGAATGAAAGATGTAACAGTTATTATTGGAGATGCTACTTTAGTAAATATTTCTATGGAGGAAGATTCTCAAGCCTTAGACGAAGTAATAATTACTGCTTTAGGAATTAAAAAAGAGAAAAAAGCATTGACGTATTCTGCTCAACAAGTTGGAGGAGATGAATTGACAAGGGTAAAACAAACCAACCCTATTAATAGTTTGTCTGGTAAATCGGCAGGTATTTCTATTACTCGTAGTTCATCAGGAGTAGGTGGCTCATCAAAAGTGGTCTTAAGGGGTAACTCTTCTACAACAAACAATGATCCCTTATATGTGATTGATGGTGTGCCAATGCAAAATAGCGGAAATGGGGCTTCTTCAAGAGGAAGTGTTTATGGTGATGCAACGGGAAATAGAGATGGAGGAGACGCAATGTCTATGATTAATCCAGATGATATTGAAAGCATAACTGTTTTAAAAGGCGCATCTGCAGCTGCTTTATATGGATCTCAAGGAGCCAATGGTGTAATTTTAATTACAACTAAAAAAGGGAAAGAAGGAAGATTAACTGTAAATGTAAATTCTAGTTTTACTGTGGACAATGTCATTTCATTACCAAAATTACAATCTGATTACCAATCTAATTCAGTTGGACAGGCTGTTGCTGAAAACGGAAATGTTACAGACCCTAGATCCTGGGGCGAAAAAGCAGAGGGCTTGTCTAATAATACCGATGATTTTTTTGAAACAGGCTATACTGCCATTCAGTCTATTTCTCTTTCAGCAGGGACTAAAAATGCTCAAACATATTTATCTTATGCTAATACCTTGGCACAAGGGGTCACTCCTAACAATAAATTGATTCGTAATAATATAACGATAAGAGAATCAATGAATTTTTATAAAGATAAATTACAAGTCAACGCAAGTGTAAGTTTATCAGATCAAAGAATAGACAACAGACCGATAAACGGTTTGTTTGCAAACCCGTTAACAGGTTTATATTTACACCCTGTAGGAGTTGATAGAAGTGTTTATAAAGATAAATATGAGTATTTCAATGTAGAGACAAATATGATGGATCAATATGCTACGTCATTTGATGATATGATTCAACAAAATCCTTATTGGTTAGTAAATAGAACTCCTTCTAAAGATATTGCAGAAAGAGTTGTAGCGAATGTTTCTGTAAACTATAAAATTACAGAAAAACTCTCTTTACAATCTAGAGTTAGTTACGACAAGTCTTTTTTAACCTATGACAAGAGAATGTATGCTGGAACTGAATTTGCTACAGAAACAGGACGTTATATTTTAGAGAAAACTGAAAACACACAACAGTATATAGATTTAATAGCAAACTATAATACAGATTTAAATGAAAATATTTCGTTTACGGGTTTGTTAGGAACTAGTTTGACGAAGTATAAGATAGGAGACAAAATGTATTTAGACTCTGGAAATCAAACAGGTTTAAAATACCCTAACTATTTTACGATTTCCAATTTTACCTCTACCTATGGTATTCAACAAACGGTTACTAATAGAGAAATACAATCTGTTTTTGCATCTGCAAACTTTGGGTTTTATAACAAGGTTTTCTTAGACGTCACAGGTAGAACAGACTGGTCTTCAACTCTGGTGAATACAGGGTCTTTGTCTTTTTTTTACCCATCTGTTGGATTGACAGGAGTATTGTCTGATATTTTTGAATTACCCGCATCCGTTTCTTTTGCAAAAATAAGAGGCTCTTATGCTGAGGTAGGGAAAGATATTCCTGCTTATGCTACAATTCCTTTGAATACAATCCCTTTAGGACAAGACAATTTTTCAAAACCTACATTTGGAGTTAAAGAAGGGGAAACCCTAAGACCAGAAAGACAAAAGTCTTTTGAATTAGGAACTGAGTGGAGATTCTTTGGAAATAGATTAGGATTTGACCTGACATATTATAACTCTAAAACGATAGATCAAATATTTTATATCTCAGCAGAACCAAATACAGAGGGCTATGAACAAAATATTGTAAATGCAGGTGAAATTTCTAACTCAGGTATTGAGTTGATAATTAATGGAAAACCTATTGTAAATGATAATTTAATTTGGAATTCCTCTATAAATTTTGCAATGAACAAAAACAAAGTCGTTTCTGTGCATGAAGATCTAGAAAGTGGAGAAGCTGTTCTTACAGTACCTGGAGTTAATGGATATGGCTATTCATTAATAGAAGGGGAAGACTTTGGTTCTATCCGAGGCCGTTCAGTAGTAAGAAATGAAGATGGATTGGCAATTGTTACAGATGAAGGTGACGGGAATTTAACAATTGAATCAACAGATTTTGAAACAATAGCACATGCTCAACCTGATTTCACCCTAGGGTGGAATAATAATTTTGAATATAAAAATTTTAATATTAGTTTCTTAATTGATGCTAAAATTGGAGGTGAGGTAGTGAGTCTTACAGAGGCTATTAACGATCATTATGGAGTGTCACAAGCAACAGCAGATGCCAGAAACACCAATGGAGGCATGATAGATGTAGTAGATACTGATGGGAATTCCAAGCAAATGACCGCTCAAGATTATTATTCAAAAACAGGAGGTAGAGCTGGTCTGTTAGGTGAATATGTATATGACGCAACCAATGTAAGTTTGAGAGAATTTTCGGTTGGATATAACATGAGCTTTTCAGAAAGTGCTGTAAAAAATTTAAGATTTTCTTTAATAGCAAACAACCTTTTCTTCTTTTACAAAAAGACACCCTTCGATCCGAATATCACTTCGAGTACAGGGAATGGGTTACAAGGAGTTGACATTTATGGTCAACCTTCTACAAGAAGCATAGGATTAAATGTTAACGTAAATTTCTAAGACCATGAAAAAATTGATAAAACTCACATTTGCTTTAATGATTGCACTAAGCTTAGTGCAATGTACAAGTGATTTTGAAAAGATAAATACAAATCCTGAAGGGATTTCTGATGAAAGTTTAACCCAAATGAACAATCATATTGGAGGTTCATTTACACCCATGTTTTTATATGTAATGAATGTAACCTCTGGCTATCAAACACAACAAAATTTGATAGGGGATGTTTATTCAGGATATATGTCATCTCCAACCCCTTTTTTAGGGAATGTAAATAATATGACTTATTCTTTAGTTGATGGTTGGAATGGAGAGCCTTGGTCTAAGGCGTATGAAGAGGTAATGCCATTTGCTTTGGACATAAAAAATACTGTAACTAATACAGGTGATGCAACTGCATTTATATTTATTCATTTAGCGAATATTATTAAAGTAACCGCAATGCATAGAGTATCTGATATCTATGGACCTATTCGTTATTCTAAATATGATGATATTGATACAACAGGAGAGTATGATTCTCAGGAAGTAGCCTATACAGCTTTCTTTACAGATCTAGGCGAGGCTATAGATGCTTTAGAAGAGTTTAAGTCAGACGTCCGATTTACAGATTTTGATATGTCTTCATTAGAAGGTGATATCTCATTATGGAGAGCATTTGCAAATTCTTTGCGTTTGCGTTTGGCTTTGAGAATTGTAAAAATAAACCCAACTCTTGCAAAAACACAAGGAGAATTAGCCTTGGCAAGTAATGCAGGTTTTTTGGAAACAGATATGTTTATCAATTCTGGTTTTCCGCATCCCTTAACTTATATTAGTGGTACTTGGGGAGATATTCGAATGGGAGCAGAAATGGAATCTGTTTTAACAGGTTATAACGATGGTAGGTTAGAACATTATTTTAATCCTGCAGAAGACACTTCTTTAGGAAGTTTTTATAAAGGAATCAGAATGGGTATTGCAATAGTCTCTAAAACAGAATATGTTGCCCACTCTTCAATTGGTTCAGTAGTGGATGGTGAAACTATGCAATGGATGTCTGCTGCCGAAGTAGACTTTTTACAAGCAGAATCAGCTTTAAGAGCTTGGACTGGAGCAGGATCTGCCGCTACACATTATACAAATGGTGTAACAACTTCTTTTACTCAACATGGTGTTGCTGATGTAGCTTCTTATTTAGCAGATGATACAAGTACTCCTGCAAATTTTGTTGATGCTCTAAACAAGGCAAATAATATTGCTTATGCAAGTGATGTAAAAATAGCATATAATGCTAGCGGTACTAACGAGGAGCAGTTAGAACAAATTATTACTCAAAAATGGATTGCAATGTTCCCCGATGGTCAAGAAGCTTGGTCTGAATTTAGAAGAACAGGCTACCCTAGAATTTTCCCTGTGATTGTAAACAATAGCGGAGGTAAAATAGATACAGATATTCAAATTAGAAGAATCAATTTTGTAGTAAGCGAAAGAAATACCAATGCTGCTAATGTAAATATCGCTATAGGGTATTTAGGTGGTGATGATACTGGAGGCACACGTCTTTGGTGGGATATTGCTGGAGGTAATTTTTAATAATAGAATATCCATTTATTTTCATAAAGAAGTTTCGATTAGTACTAAATGGGAGTCTTTAAAAGCTCCCGTTTTTTAGATAAAATTGTAAAAGAGAACTCTAAACGAACTAAGATAACATAAGACCGTTGCATAATGATCTCTTTGATTTCAATTTTGACTTTTTAATCTAAAATTTATGTTTTTTTTCATTATTTACCTTGCAACGATCTTGTATGATGACATCAGATATCAAAATCCTAAACACAACAACCAATGGTATTGTTTCTAAAAGTCGACACGTTGACGAATACCATGTTCTATTCAAAAACCATAATTTTTCTTTTCCGTTAAAGGCTTATGACGATTTTACCAAATATATTATTGATTTGAATAATGTTTTTGAGGATAACTACGCTACAACAGATTGTTACTGTCAAGAAATAAGTATTACCACTGCAAACAAAACGATTAAAGCTCAACTTAGTTATAATGATTTGAAGGAATTGTTCTCTTTAAGTTCCATCAAAGAAAACATCATGAACAGAATTGCTTATAGCTTTTCACTCAATTAAAACCTAGATCTAACTATTCGTGGTTAAAAGTTCCACTAAAATAGTTATCGTTTAAAACACTAATATGATGAATTGGGTGTCCCACTATAACAAAACCTAAAGCGAGAACTGAAATATTAACAGAAAAACAAACCCCTTCTTTTAAAAACATTTCTTTTGTGAAGTTTTTAAAAAGATGAATAGTAGAACTGCGAACGGCTTTAAACTCTTCTAACAAATCATCAATAGACTTGTCTTCTAGACTGGTGTTTTTCGCATATACATTTTCATCATAACCAGGCATTATATTCTTGTCATTTCTAGCAAATGCCAATGCTCTGTATGCCTGTACTCTTTCTGTATCTATAATATGCTGTAATATGTCTTTTGGAGACCATTTCCCTTGTTGGTATTGATAATTTTGAAACTCTATTAGTTCTTCTCTCAGCTTATCAAGCAAAAATGTGGTGTCTTTTAATTGAGTCATCAGATCAATATCTGGATTTGAAAGATTGATATAACGATCAAAAAACTCTGGCATAAATTTAAAATCATTTACCTTCATTGCTTTTCTTTTTTAATACGGTTACTTCAACTTCTATCTTTATTTTATCATTTATTAGCCCCGCAGAAATCATAGTTGCTGCAGGTTTAATTTCACCAAAATATTTACGCAATACTGGTCAGCATTTTTCAAAGTCAGAGGCTATTGGAACTATATAATGAACCCGAACAACACCCTCCAAAGAAGCTTCTGCTTTAGCTAATGTTTCTACAAGATTCTTAAAACACTGTTCAGTTTGTTCTACGATAGAATCTGAAATTGTCATGCTTTTATAATCATATCCTGTTATACCTGATACAAATACCCAATTATCTTGTACTACTGCCCTAGAATAGCCTATTTCCTTTTCGAAGGTAGACCCTGAACTTATCAATTTTCTATCACTCATGTTTTTGGCACTAAAATATGTAATCTTTTCTAACTTCTTAAAATATTAAAACCTACTATTTTATAGAATAGCAGGTTTTAATATATTGACAAAAACAGATTTTGAAGTAAAGTCAGAATAAAAATTTTAACTTACTTGCGAACCATTTGCAACATTTTCTGCTGATGGTTGTACAAAGGCTAATTTCCCCTCTTTAGTATCTGTCATTAAAATCATTCCTTGACTTTCAACTCCTCTCAATTTACGAGGAGCTAGATTTACCAAAACAGAAACTTGTTGACCGATAATATCTTCTGGTTTAAAACTTCCTGCAATTCCCGAAACTATCGTTCTAACATCAATTCCAGTATCCACTTTTAACACCAATAATTTTTTAGTTTTTGGCATTTTTTGAGCTTCAATAATAGTTCCGATACGGATATCCATTTTTGTAAAGTCATCAAAAGTAGCGGTTTCTTTTTGACCTTCTACCACCCTAGTCTCTGCTTTATTTGCCAATTTGGTTGCTTCTAATTTATCTAATTGAAACTGAATTTCGGCATCTTCAATTTTAGCAAATAATAATTCTGCTTTTCCAATAGTGTGTCCTTTAGGAAGCAATACCTCCTTAGAACTTACATCAGCCCATGAATTTTCAATACTATTCTCTTTTGTCGAATCACTAGAACTAATATTTAATATTCCCTTTAATTTTTTTGAAGTATAAGGCAAGAAAGGTTCAGACAATACTGACAAACCTGTAGCGATTTGTATTGCTACATACATTATTGTTTGTACTCTTTCTGGATCTGTTTTTATTTGTTTCCACGGCTCTTCATCTGCCAAATATTTATTTCCTAAACGCGCAAAATTCATCAACTCTCCCAAAGCTTCTCTAAAACGGTAACGTTCTATCGATTTTGAAATTATTTGAGGGAAAGCTTTTAATTGCTCTAAGGTTTCTTCATCTATAGATGTAAGCTCATTTGGAGCAGGAACAACACCTTTATAATATTTATTAGTAAGCACTACTACTCGATTGATAAAATTCCCGAATACCGCAACCAATTCATTATTGTTACGAGCTTGAAAATCTTTCCAAGTAAAATCGTTATCTTTAGTTTCAGGTGCACCTGAAGTTAGAGCATAACGCAAAACATCTTGCTTATCTGGAAATTCTTCTAAATATTCATGTAGCCAAACAGCCCAGTTTTTAGAGGTCGATAATTTCTTTCCTTCCAAGTTTAAAAACTCATTGGCAGGTACGTTATCAGGTAAAATATAATCTCCATGTGCTTTTAACATTGCCGGGAAAATAATACAGTGAAATACAATATTATCCTTTCCTATAAAATGCACTAATTTGGTGTCCTTATCTTTCCAATAAGGCTCCCAATCTTTTCCTTCTCTTGCAGCCCATTCTTTTGTTGAAGAAATATATCCAATAGGAGCATCAAACCACACATACAAAACTTTTCCTTCTCCTCCTTGTACAGGAACTGGAATTCCCCAATCCAAATCACGGGTTACCGCTCTCGGACGCAATCCATCATCAATCCAGGATTTTACTTGTCCGTATACATTTGATTTCCAGTCCTTTTTATGACCTACTAAAATCCATTCTCTTAAAAAATCTTCATGTTTGTCCAAAGGTAAAAACCAATGTTTTGTTTCTTTTAAGGTAGGTATATTTCCAGTAATTGCTGATTTTGGGTTGATCAGATCTGTTGCATTATGTGATGTTCCACATTTTTCACATTGATCTCCATAGCTTTCTTCGTTTCCACATTTAGGGCAAGTACCAACAACAAAACGATCTGCCAAAAACTGTTTTGCTTCTGCATCATACAATTGCTCTTCTACTTTTTCTAAAAATTCGCCTTTTGCATCTAAATCTTTAAAAAACTGAGAAGCTGTTTCATGGTGAATTGCAGCAGAAGTACGAGAATAATTATCAAATGTAATTCCGAAATCCAAAAACGATTTTTTGATAATCCCATTATATTTATCTACTACATCTTGAGGAGATACACCTTCTTTCTTTGCAGTAATTGTGATAGGCACACCATGCTCATCTGAACCACAAACAAAGACAACATCTTTTCCTTTACATCTTAAATATCTTGCGTAAATATCAGCAGGCACATACACTCCAGCCAAATGACCAATATGTACAGGTCCATTTGTATAAGGCAAAGCTGCTGTAATGGTAATTCTCTTTGGGTCGTTCATCTTTAATTTTTAGTGAGCGCAAAGTTACATATTAATGTTGATTTTTACTAAAATCAACAATCGGCTTACAGTATTTTAATTACAACCATATCATTTCAGATTTTTCTAAGTATTTTTGTTGTAATATTTTCTAAAAACTAACTCCACTGATTTATCAAAAGAATGGACAAACTTATTGACATCTTTTCAGGTTATAAAAAAATAAAACTTTTCTATTACCTAAGAACCAACTTCTTTCACTTCCTCCCAATTCGGTATAACAAATGGTATAAAAAACATTTAATAAAGAAATTCAGTTCTGCTGAAGAGATAGAATACATACTAAAAAGAGTGAATTACTACAATAAACTTCAACCGGATACCGAACTCGATTTAGCAACCAAATCCATTAAACAATTCAAAAAAAACCATCGTAAAACAACTTATTATTTTGACACCATTGAGTATTTAAAATACTTTAACAAAAAATTAAAAATCAACACATTATTTGGTGATATTACCCACAGTCCAAATACATCATCTATAGTAAAAAGCAGACCTGTTAAAAACAATAAAAACTCAATTGTTTTAAACCTAAACAAAATTCGCCATTTTTTGTTTATAAAAGACAAAAACAAATTCCTAAATAAAAAAAACATCTTAATTGGTCGAGGGGTAGTAAAGAAACAAAAAGGATTGCGTTTACGATTTTTAGACACGCATTTCTCAAACCCATTATGTGATATTGGTCATACAAATGATTTTAAAGATAATAAATGGAAAGTAGGTTTTGTTCCTGTCTATGAACAATTAAAATATAAATTTATTTTATGCTGGGAAGGAAATGATGTTGCTACCAATTTAAAATATGTAATGTCTTCAAATTCATTAGCCGTCTTAACAAAACCTAAATATGAAACATGGTTTATGGAAGGCACTTTAATTGCAGGAATTCATTATGTTGAAATCAAAGATGACTTTTCTGATTTGAACGAAAAAATTAATTATTATTCGAAAAACAGTAAAGAAGCAGAAAACATCATTAAAAAGGCAAATGCATATACTAAACAATTTCAAAACAAAAAAAGAGAAGACCTGATTTCTATTCTCGTTTTAGAAAAATATTTTAAAAACACGAATCAACTTTTGGAATAAAGAGGTCATAAATAATAATATTGTATGAATTATAAGCAAAGAAAATTGAGATTAATTATATTTATTTTTTGTAGTTTTCAACTGTTAACTGCCCAGATTTCAACTATGAAAATACCGGATTACTTACAAAAAGGAGACACGGTTGCTATTGTAGCTCCGGCTGGAATCATAAAAAAAGAGGCCAATATTTATAAAGCTGCTGAGTTGGTGAAATCATGGGGATTACACGTAGTTATTGGGGAGCATGTTTTTGATAAAAACAATCATTTTTCCGCAACTGATAAAAACCGCCTTGCCGATATACAACAGGCTCTAGATACTCCAAATATAAAAGCTATTTGGTGTGCTAGAGGAGGTTATGGAACTGGGAGAATTATTGATCAAATTGACTTTACAACTTTTCAAAAAAAACCAAAGTGGATTATTGGTTACTCTGATATTACGGTGTTGCATAGCCATATCCATAACCTAAATATAGAAACCATTCATGGAATGATGCCCGTAAATATAGGACTCCCTGAAGAACAACGGCAACAGAGTGTTCTTACATTAAAAAAAGCCTTGTTTGGTGAATTATCCCAATATACCTTATCTAGCTCAAGTTATAATAAACTAGGAAGTGCTACTGGAAATTTGGTAGGTGGAAACCTAACGTTATTAGAAAACCTGCTTGGAACCTCTTCCTCTATAGATACAACAGACAAAATTTTGTTTATTGAAGAAATAGGAGAATACAAATACCATATAGATCGTTTATTGCAAGCCTTAAAAAGAAATGGATATTTTGATCATTGCAATGGGATTATTATTGGAGGAATGAGCCATATTAAAAGAAATAATCCTTTATATGGTCTTACAATAGAAGAAATAATTCTAGATGTTTTACCCGATAACAAGATACCTGTCATCTTTGATTTCCCTGCTGGTCACGACCCAGAAAACAGAGCGCTATATTTAGGAAGAAACATCGAAATGGTTGTTTCAAAAGATTCATCAACTGTTCGGTTCTTAAACTAAAAAACTACGGTCACAAAAGCTGCAGCCGTAACTCCTTCCTAAATAAATAATGGGTCATCATCCTCGTCATCGTCGTCCATTAAATGAGGTATTGGGTACAATGAATTGGTAACTTTCTCTATATAAATGAGTAGTTTATTTTCTGTAACTTTATCAGTTTTTCTTAGTATTCTTTTAATTTTTTCCATTTTTAATCTGTTTTTTTCTCATAAAAAAAGACACTTTAAAAGCGCCTTTATAATTCATAAGAAATATTATACCATTTCTAATCTGTCCTATAAAGGCTTGGGCAGTTACATATAACAAGTATCTTCTTAATAAACGTAACTTGTAAAATTTGCATTGTGCTAATTGTTTGATTACGTAAATGTTTGTTCATAATTAAAATATTTAGGTTGGTTTTTGAGTATAAAAAAAGCGTCCTAAAAGGACGCTTTGTATAATTTATTAGTTTTAAATTTAATGAACCAAATACAATAACGACCTTGTGAAAGAGTTCTTCTTCACAGAAATAAGTACCGTAATACGGCATGCTTTTGATTCGTTATGTAAATTTTGTTTTTTCATTCTAAACACCAACAATAAAGCAAAAAACATCAAAAAGCAGTTAGACAAACCAGAACAATAATACCAAATGAATTTCAGAGTGGTTGATAATAAATTTGAATTATTTTTTTCTTTAGATGAAATATAAAAGAAATAGAAACTATTTTAATGAATCATTTTGATGTTTATTTGGTATAAGACAGACTTAGAGGATCTACACAAAACAACTTTCTTAGATGCTTCAAGTGCTTTGTTTTATATAGAAAACCAAATTAATAGACAAAATTCAAAAATATGCTGTCGATTTTGATTCTTGAAATTTTAGATTGATTTTTTAATCTTTTATTTTTACCTTATTAAAAAAATGGCTGATCATAACGATTTCGGAATTCAAGGGGAAATTATTGCACGTAATTACTTGGTTAAAAAGGAATATAAAATTTTAGCACAAAATTGGCGTTATAGAAAGGCTGAAATCGATATCATCGCCATAAAAAAAAATGATTTAGCCATCGTAGAAGTAAAAACTCGTTCTTCTGATTATTATGGAAAACCACAAGACTTTATCAATACAAAAAAAATTCAATTGTTAGTAGAAGCCGCTAATGCTTATGTTATAAAAAACAATTTAGATGTAGAGGTCCGGTTTGACATTATTGCAATAATAGGCAAAAATGAGAATTTTAAAATAGAACATTTTGAAAATGCCTTTCTTTATTTTTAACTATTCAAAAATAACAGAATAAGCAATATCGTTAATTTGGCTATTTGTTTTTGGCGTGTCCCTTGCAATGGTTTTGAATACCCTTGTTTTATACAGAAAACATCATACTCATATGGGTTACATACCTAAAACATATCTGTATCCTCGTAAAAAACAGTTAAATAAATCGATGTAATTCAATAAAACCACCTATCTTTAATAAAGATTGAAAGCAAGTATAAATTGAGTTGTGTTCTTTTGGGAGTATAGGATAGACCAAAAAATCTTTGTTGATATGCTATAGATAGGAACTATTATTAATTAAAAAAACTATGAATTTAATACAAAAAACGCTTCTTTTATTATTTATCTCTTATTCATCCTATGCTCAAGTAGAGATAAAAGGAATCATAAAAGATTCTTCTAATGTAGCTATTGAGTTTGCTAATGTGGTATTAACGAATCAAAAAAATGAATTTGTTAAAG
>NZ_JBAHZZ010000133.1:0-13783 GCF_037132785.1 Flavicella sp.
TAAGAATATTTATTTGACTAAAAAATGTAGCTTTTATCTTTCTTGTGCGTAAATCACAAATGCTATCTGCAAAAGTAGGTGTTATTTGTAGTTTCATGGCTTGAATATACATCTTAATAAGCTAACAAACAATGATTTACAGCCTAAGTTTGGGTCTTTGTTTTTGTCATGTACCTTGCAACGGTCTTGCATAGCCTAGGTTACGGGTCTGTTTTATTTGAAATATAAAGGAAATAGAAACTAATTTGATGTTTATTTGGTGTAATTACTGAAAATTAGAAAAATCTTCCCAGAAAGTAGGGTAGGATTTTGAAACTACAGCTGGTTCATTTATGATGATTGATGTTTTTAGCAGCAAGGGAGCAAAGGCCATTGCCATTCTGTGATCTTGGTAAGTATTTATAGAGATGTTACTTTTTATTTGTGTTGAATTTTTTAAATGCAGACTATCATTCGTAACAGAAATTTCCGCTCCTAATTTTTTTAATTCAACATCTAGTGCAACCAAACGATCGGTTTCTTTTATTTTTAAGGTATGTAGTCCTGTTAAATCACAAGCGATTCCCATTCCAAACGCTGTTACCGAAATAGTTTGTGCAATGTCTGGTGCTTTTATTAAATCAAAACTAACAATTTCTGGGTTTGTGAAATTATTTACCTTTTTTAAAGTGATGCTGTTTTCTTCAAAAGTAGTTTGAACACCGAAACTTTTGTAGATTTCAGAAAGTACGCTGTCTCCTTGTAAACTTTTTTGTTTGTATGAACTCAGTTTTATTCTTCCGTTAGTACTTAAAGCAACCAAACTGTAATAATAAGATGCAGAGCTCCAGTCCGATTCTACTGTGATGTTTTTATTTTCAATAATTGATTTTGGAGATATTTTTATTAATGAACCTTCGAAAAAAGTTTCAATTCCCACTTCATTTAACAAACGTAATGTCATTTGAATATAAGGAACTGAGGTGATTGCACCTTCAAATTCTAATTCGATTCCTTTTTCTAAGCTAGCTGCT
The DNA here is from genome assembly GCF_037132785.1 of Flavicella sp. Lineage (GTDB taxonomy): Bacteria > Bacteroidota > Bacteroidia > Flavobacteriales > Flavobacteriaceae > Flavicella. The sequence continues at coordinate 1,014 of NZ_JBAHZZ010000133.1, forward strand.
ATCAATAATAAAGAAGAAATATATTGACTACTTACATTTCCGTTAATCGTTATCTTTCCTCCTTTTAATTTTGTGCCTTTAATTCTAAGCGGAGCAAAACCTTCGTTTTCAACATAAGTGATGTTTGCGCCAAGTGTTCTTAATGCATCCACTAATATTCCAATAGGGCGTTCTTTCATTCTACCTGAGCCAGTAAGAGTAACTTCAGAATTTTCTTTGATAGAAAGGTAACTAGTTAAAAAACGCATTGTAGTTCCAGCATGACCAATATTTATTTCCTTTTCCGTTGAAGAAATGGCTTTTATCATCAGTTTGCTGTCATCAGAGTTAGATATATTCTCAATCTCGAGGTTTGAATACAATGCTTGTAAGATTAATAAACGATTTGTTTCGCTTTTAGATCCTGTGATTTGAATTTCTTTGACTAATCTCCCTGTAAAGTGTGTTAATTTTAAACTATCCATTGTGTCTATTCCCTTGTGCTTTTTTTTCTCTTTTTCTTGTGAAATAAGTCATTGCTATTCCGTATACGATTCCTAATGCCACTCGGATAAAAATAAATTTTGTCCAAGTTCCATCTGCTATACTATTATTGATAGCATCTAAGTTTCCAAACCTAAAATAGGTTGCTCCTGTTAATACCAAAGTTAATAGTAATAAGAAGCTTACGGTAAACCGAGCAGCTACTTTCCAAAAAGGAACTTCTAAAATATTTTGATTCATATTATTTTAATTTTTTGTTGTTATGATGACGATCATGATCTCTGTTTGTTTTGAAATCTAATTTCTTGTCAAAAGCTTTTTGAAGATCAATACCAGTTTGATTCGCTAAACAGAAAACCACAAAAACAACATCTGCCAATTCCTCACCTAAATCTTTGTTTCTGTCACTTTCTTTTTCACTTTGTTCACCGTAACGTCGAGCTATAATACGGGCGACTTCACCAACTTCTTCAGTTAGTTGAGCCATATTGGTCAATTCGTTAAAGTAGCGAACACCGTGTTCTTTAATCCATTTATCAACAGTTAATTGTGCGTTTTTTATGTCCATTCGTCTAATTGTTTAAACATAGCAAATATAAGCAAGTCTTTTAAGATAGTGGCTAATGAAAATGACAAACAGTATCCAAGATGTTGATTGGAGTATTTTAATTGTTTTTTAAAATAGAAAGGAAAATGTCACGTGGTATTTCTTCAGCACCTAGACTGGCTAAGTGATCATTGTAAACTTGGCAATCTAAGAGTTTGTAGTTCTCCTTTTTTAGTTTTTCAACAAGATATATAAAGGCTATTTTAGAAGTGTTACTGATCTTAGAGTACATGCTTTCTCCACAAAAGACATGTCCTAGATCCATGCCATACAATCCGCCAACAAGTTCTCCGTTTTGCCAAACCTCTACTGATTTTGCGATGCCTTGTTTGTGTAATTTTATATATGATTGTTGCATGTCTTTTGTAATCCATGTGCCCAAACCGTCATTTCTATCTATGGTTTTGCAATTAGCAATGACTTCTTCGAAGTTTTGGTTAAATGTTACTGTAAATATGTTTTTCTTCAAAATATTTCGCATACTTTTAGAAATCTTTAGTTCATCTAAGAATAGAACCATTCGAGGATCTGGACAATACCATACGATAGGTTCATCTTGGCTATACCAAGGGAAGATTCCATTAGCGTAAGCATGTATAAGCCGTTCTGAACTTAAGTCTCCCCCTAACGCTATGACTCCTTCTTCTGTTACCTGTTCCACGTTTGGGAAATTGATATCTGTATCTGAAAGCCAATGCATATAGTGGGAATATTATGGATTATATAAAACAAAAAAGGCTGTTTGAAAACAAACAGCCTTTTTGAAAAAATGATTTGTAAATTAACCTAAAGAAACTCTAGAGAAATTTACTACAGAAACGTCACCTACAGAACTTACGTACTGAGCAACTGTTTTCTTTTCGTCTTTGATAAATTTTTGATCTAAAAGACATTGTTCTTGATCTAAAGTAGTATTGTCAGAAATAAATCTTTCCAGTTTTCCTGGTAAAATTCTATCCCAGATTTTTTCTGGTTTTCCTTCAGCAGCTAATTCCGCTTTTGCAGCTTCTTTAGCTTTTGTTAATACCTCTTCAGTTAATTGAGACATAGAAATAAATTGAGGTACATTTTTCAATGTTTTTCCTAATCTTTTTAATTCAATATTGTCTTTTTCGATAACTGCAATACGAGCTTCGGTTTCAGAAGCTACAAATGCAGGGTCAAAATCTTTGTAAGACAAAGAAGTTGCACCCATAGAAGCAGCTTGCATAGCTAAATCTTTAGCTAAAGTTTCAATTCCATCGATCTTAGCTGATAAACCAACTAATGAAGCGATTTTATTTCCAACGTGAATATACGAACCAACGTAAGGAGCTTCAATTCTTGTGAAATCGTTGAGGCCAATTTTTTCACCGATAACTCCTGTTTGTTCGATTAATTTTTCAGCAACAGTAATTCCACCGAAATCAGAAGCTAAAAACTCTTCTTTAGTCGTGTAGTTTAAAGCTTGTTCCGCTAATTTAGTAGCCATAGCAACAAAACTTTCGTTCATCCCTACAAAATCAGTCTCACATGCTAATACGATAGATACACCAGCTGTATTGTCAGCGTTTACTTTTGCGATTGCAGCACCCTCAGAAGAATCTCTGTCAGCTCTTTTTGCAGCTATTTTTTGTCCTTTTTTTCTAAGAACTTCAATTGCTTTGTCAAAATCACCTTCAGCTTCTACTAAAGCTTTTTTACAATCCATCATTCCAGACCCAGTTGCTTTACGCAACTTCATAACGTCTGCAGCTTTTATTCCTGCCATGATATTATACTTTTATGTTGTTTATTAAACGAGTTAAATGAATAACAATATTATTTTTCTTCTTCTTCTTTTACTTCAGGAGCAACAGCAGTTGGAGAAGCAGTCTCTATTTTAGCAGCAGGAGTTGGAGCAGCAGTTTCTACTTTAGCAGCAGGAGCTAGAGTAGCTTCAGCTTTATCTTTCGCAGATTTCCTGTTACTTAAGCCGTTTGCAATTGATTCAATTAAGAAACCGATTACTTTTTCAATTGATTTAGAAGCATCATCATTAGCAGGGATTACAAAATCTATAGCTTTTGGGTCAGAGTTTGTGTCAACCAAAGCGAATACTGGAATGTTTAGTTTTTGAGCTTCAGAAACAGCAATGTGCTCTTTCTTTACATCAATAACAAACAATGCAGCGGGTAAGCGAGTCATGTCAGAAATAGAACCTAAATTCTTTTCTAATTTTGTTCTTTGACGATCGATTTGTAATTGCTCTCTTTTAGATAAAGCATTAAAAGATCCGTCAAGTTTCATTCTATCGATTTGAGCCATTTTTTTAACAGCTTTTCTGATAGTAACAAAGTTAGTTAACATTCCTCCAGGCCATCTTTCAGTAATATAAGGCATATTTACAGATGCAGCTCTTTCAGCGATAATGTCTTTAGCTTGTTTTTTAGTTGCTACGAAAAGAATTTTTCTTCCTGATGCAGCAATTTTTTCTAAAGCTATAGCAGATTCTTCAATCTTAGCAACTGTTTTGTAAAGGTCAATAATATGAACTCCATTACGCTCAGTATAGATATAAGGAGCCATGTTTGGATTCCATTTTCTTGTAAGATGTCCGAAGTGTACACCTGCATCCAATAAATCTTTAATTTCGATGTTTGCCATTTTGTTATTTGTTTACGTTCTCTATGAATAGCAATAATTAAGTAGCGTTTTATTATTTGACGGTCTTAATTATTTAGATGCTAAACAAACCCTGCCTAAACAGGGTTTCGATAACTTGATTATAATTAGTTTTGTAAAGTCCATAAAAGACTTTTGAATAAAAAACCCAATAAAACGGATTAACGTTTCGAGAATTGGAATTTTTTTCTTGCTTTCTTTTGACCAAATTTCTTACGTTCAACCATTCTTGGGTCTCTAGTAAGTAAACCTTCTGGTTTCAAAATTGCTCTATAGTCAGGGTCAATTTCACACAAAGCTCTAGAGATAGCCAAACGAATTGCTTCTGCTTGACCAGTAACTCCACCTCCAAAAACATTAACTGTAATATCGAAAGATTCGACATTTTCAGTTAAAACTAAAGGTTGTTGAACTTTATATTTTAACGTAGAAGTTGTAAAGTAGCTATCATAAGCTTTTTTATTAACTGTAATATTTCCTTTTCCTTCTTTTAAGTAAATACGAGCTACAGCCGTTTTTCTTCTTCCTATTTTGTGAATTGTTTCCATAATTATCTAAGGTCGTTTACGTTAAATGATTTAGGCTCTTGAGCAGTTTGTTTGTGCTCAGTTCCTGCATATACATATAAGTTTCTGAAAAGCGCAGCACCTAATTTATTTTTAGGTAACATTCCTTTTACAGCTTTCTCGACTAAACGAGTAGGATCTTTTTCAAACATTTCTGTCGCAGTTAAAGATCTTTGACCACCTGGATAACCCGTATGACGGATGTAAGACTTGTCAGTCCATTTTTTTCCAGTTAAAATAATTTTTTCTGCATTGATAACAACTACATTGTCTCCACAATCAACGTGAGGAGTGAAGTCTGTCTTGTACTTACCTCTAATTAGCATTGCTACTTTAGAAGCAAAACGACCCAATGTTTGTCCGTCCGCATCAACAACTAACCACTCTTTTTTGACAGTGTTTTTGTTTGCCGATACTGTTTTGTAACTTAATGTGTTCATACACTATTAGTTTTTGTATTGATTAATAATATTTTTTCCCTTTTAAAAGGGCTGCAAATATAAGAACAATTATCTACTTGAACAATAGTGTTTTTAAATATTTTACTAGCTGTTTTATAGGCAGATGGAGTTGAGCAAAAACCATCTGTTAATTCTGAGTGAATAAGGGGGTGGTATTTGTGTTTTTCTCAATGTAAATTTATCAATGTGCTTGTAGCCAGTTGTCTCCAGTTCCAACTTCAACATCTAAAGGAACTAAAAGTTTAAAGGCATTTTCCATTTTGTTCTTGATGATTGGCTCCAGTGTTGATAGTTCGTCCTTATGCATATCAAATACCAATTCATCATGTACTTGTAATAACATCTTTGATTTGTATGTATTAGTGTCGAAATGTTTTTGAATATTGATCATTGCAATTTTGATGATATCAGCAGCACTTCCTTGGATCGGTGCATTTACTGCATTTCTTTCATCTCCAGAGCGTACCATTCCGTTTTGTGAATTGATGTTTTTTAAATAGCGTCTTCTACCTAAGATGGTTTCTACATAACCATTGTCTCTCGCAAAATCTACTTGTTTTGCCATATATGCCTTCAGGGTTGGATATGTTTCATAATAGGCTTCTATAAGTGATTTGGCTCCTTTTCGTGTCATTCCTGTTTGGTCTGCTAAAGCAAAAGCTCCTTGACCGTATAAAATTCCGAAGTTTACTGCCTTTGCATTCCCTCTTTGCTCTCTTGTTACTTCTTCAAGCGGGATTCCAAATACTTTTGCTGCTGTTGTAGCGTGGATATCTTGTCCTTCTTTAAATGCCTGAATCATATTTTCTTCTTTGCTTAATGATGCGATTATTCTCAATTCTATTTGAGAATAATCCGCTGCAAATAAAACATAATTGTCGTCTTTTGGAATAAAAGATTCTCTTACTTGTTTTCCTCGTTCTGTACGAATAGGAATGTTTTGTAAGTTCGGATTGTTAGAGCTTAATCTGCCTGTAGCTGCTACCGTTTGTCCGTATGTTGTATGAATTCTATTTGTTTTTGGATTTACTTCATTAGGAAGCGCATCGATATAGGTGCTTTTTAATTTAACCAAGCCTCTCCACTCGATAATTTTCTTGATAATAGTGTGCTCTGTGGCTAGTTTAGAAAGGACATCTTCATTTGTAGCATATTGACCTGTTTTTGTTTTTTTAGGTTTTTCAACGAGATTCATTTTTTCAAACAAAACAATACCTAGTTGTTTAGGCGAAGCTAAATTGAAATCTTCACCTGCTTGACTATAGATGCTCGTTTCTAAAGCATCAATATCTTTGCTAATTGTCTTAGAGAGTGTCTTTAAGTAGGTTGTGTTTAAATTAATTCCTTCTATTTCCATTTTTGCTAGAACGATTAGCAATGGGATTTCTATTGTTTTGTACAGTTTTGTTAGTCCGTTTGTTTCTAGTTCTTTTTCGAAAATTGGTTTTAATTGAAAAGCGATGTCCGTATTTTCAATGGCGAATTCGGCTTGTTTTTTTAATTCAGCGTCTCCAAACTCTATTGTTTTTTTGCCTTTTCCAGTAACTGTCTCTTCCAAGATAGTTTGGTAGTTAAGGTGGTTTTCTGCCAGTACGTTTATTTGATGACGCATATCTGGATTTAATAGATAGTGTGCTAGCATTGTGTCAAACAATTGGCCTTTTACAGGGATTTCAAATTGACCCAGTACTTTGATGTCTCGTTTTAGGTTTTGTCCTATTTTAAGTATGTTTTCATTACAGAAAAATACGTTGAAATCTTTTAGAATTTCTAAAGTAGAGGTTTCGTCTTTAGGTAAAGTCAAAAAGTAGCCTTTTCCACTTTCATATGTAAAGGAAATACCAATAATATTTAATTCGGAGGAGTCCGTTTTTACTTCAAAACAGACTTCTTTCTGAAGTAAAAGGTTTGAAAGTAATTTTCTTCTCGCTGGATGTGTGTTAACATATTGATAAACGTGATCACTAGTTGCAATAGTTTGGAATCCAGTATGTGTCTTTTCTTCAATATAAGGAGAAGAGAATAGATCTAATTGTGATGTTTCTGATTCTTGTTTTTTCTTTGTTTTTCCTTGAACTATTTCATCCGGATTGGTTACAGTGTTTTCAGGTTGTTTGAATAATTTTTGTATAGTTTCAAGTGTTCTTCTAAACTCAAGTTCTTGAAAAATATCATTTACTTTTTGGAAATCAGGAGAAGTTAGGATATAGTCTTCTGCATGAAATTGAACAGGGCAGTCTAGTATGATCGTTGCTAGTTGTTTTGAAAGGATACCGAGGTCTTTGTTTGCTTCGATTTTTTCTTTCATTTTACCTTTTAATTCATGGGTGTTTTCAAGCAAGGTTTCCATGCTTCCGTATTGCTTTAAAAATTTTTTGGCAGTTTTGTCTCCAACTCCTGGAAGTCCAGGGATGTTGTCTACAGCATCACCCATCATACCTAGATAGTCGATAACTTGTAATGGGTTTTCTATTCCAAATTTTTCTTTAACTTTTTCTACGTCCCAAATTTCAATACCATTCCCCATTCTTGCAGGTCGATACATAAAGATGTTTTCTGAAACCAGTTGAGCGTAATCTTTATCTGGGGTAACCATATATACTTGGTATCCTTCTTTTTCAGCTTGTTTGGATAGAGTGCCAATTAAATCATCCGCTTCAATTCCTTTATGTTCTATGATTGGTATATTCATAGCTTTTAATATTTCTTGAATATATGGAACTGCAATTTTTATAGCTTCTGGTGTTTCTTGTCTGTTTGACTTGTACTCCGAGTAGGCCTCTTTTCTGACATCAGACCCTCCTTTATCGAATGCAACTGCTAATAAATCTGGTTTTTCGCGTCGGATAACATCTAATAACGAATTAGTAAAACCTAAGATGGCTGATGTATCCATACCCTTAGAATTGATTCTTGGGTTTTTAATTAATGCGTAATAACCTCTAAAGATTAATGCGAATGCATCGAGTAGAAATACACGTTTTTGAGTGGCCATAATATATGTTTTTTGATGAAGCTGTAAATGTACAGAAAAGGTTTGAAATTTTGTGAGTTGTATTGTAGCGAAAATGTTGTTAATAAATTAAAGTTAAAATTATGGTGTAATAAAAATTATTTTTTTAAGGAAATATAAATTCTGTATCTTGCAGAAGGTTTTTCGTGTTTTTTAGCAATAAATACAAGTAAAACAAAGAATAAATAAAAATGGTAGCCAACGAATTATGACGAAATTTGGAGAACTAATAAATTTGGACATTCCTGTATTAATTGATTTTTATTTTGACTGGGATAAAACAGGAGAAAACCCACAAGAGGTTTTACGTGATGTAGTGGCAGCTTTAGGAGATAAGGCAAAAGTTATAAAAATAGACATCGATAAAAATGAAATTCTTGCAGATGCCTTAAAGGTAAAAGCGAATCCTACTTTTATAATTTATAAAGAAGGTCAAATGAAATGGCGTCAGTCTGGTGAGTTAGATGCAAAGACTTTGATTGGATTGGTTCAGAAATATGCTTAGGTAATTGCTTTAAAACGATATCCTTTTTTTTTAAAGTGTTCTAATACCTTTGGTAGTACATATTGTATATGTGCTGAGGCTTTTATACTGTCATGAAAAACGATTATCGAACCTGATTTCGCGTTTTTTAGTACGTTTTTTAAACATTTTTCCTTGTTTATATTCGAATCGAAATCTGCACTTAAAACTTCCCACATAATAATTTTATATCCTTTGTCAATTATTTTTATTGACTGTTTCGCTGTGATTTTACCATAAGGAGGTCTAAAGAGTTTTTTTGAATTTGATTTTCTCTCCAAAATCCGCTCTGTTTTTAGGATGTTTTCTAAATAGACATCTGAGGGAGTATTCCAACCTTTTAAGTGGTTGTATGTGTGATTTCCGATGCTATGACCATTAGCAGTGATCTTATTAAAAGTATCAGAATGTTTTTTAATGTTTTTTCCAATACAAAAAAAAGTTGCTTTTGCATTGTGTTGTTCTAGTTGATTTAGAACCCACTCAGTAATCTTAGGAGTAGGTCCATCATCAAAAGTTAAATATATTTCTTTGTCTGTCGTAGAGATAGACCATGTCTTATTTTTAAATAATCGTTGTACCCACTTTGGAATTTTTACAAATAATGCATTCATGGGCGGTAAATTTTATTCCATTATATCTTGATATAGTTTTACATGATTGATAAATTCATCTTCAATGTTTTTTATATAAGTTTTATCTTTTTCGTAAGTATTAACATCCCTTAAAACACTTCTATACATGTTTAAATTAAGTTCAATTTCATCAAAGGTAAAGTTCAACCAAGAATCGTCAAATCTACTGTAGTAAACTAATTTTTCTTGAAATATTTTGATCAAAGTTTCTGATACATCACGCGCTTTTTCTGTTTTGTTTATTTTGTAGTAATATTCAGGATAACCTAAGGATATTCCGTAATGCCCGTAGTCTTCAATAGGCATTTCAAAAAGACTTAAGTCTAAGATTTCTTCAGCCTTTTCAAATTTATTTTCTTCAATTAAAGCTTCGGTCAAACGCATTAAATTATTTCTAAAAGAAATGGAGTTTTTCCTAGATTCAATGTCTAAATAAATGTCTTTTGAGTTGATTTCTGTCCAATCCCATCCTGTTACTTTTTCATACAGACTTTCGGTATAAATTTTCCCCATGTCAAACATACTTCCTTGGTTTGTGGTTTTTATCGGGATAAACTTATAACAAAGACCATCCAATTGAAGATAATCTTTTAACCAAATGTATTCTTCATCGGCGTTGGCGCCTCCTGTAAAGTATATTGGGTGTTTCCAATTGTTGTTTGCTAAGATATCTAACATTAAAATTCTATTCTTTGTAAGACCTTGTTCGTCAATGTCAATATCGATATAAGGAACAATTAAAGTAGAGTCTTTTGCGGGAACTAAGCCGCTTTTCAGAACAAGCTCTTTGTCTACTTTTAATCTGATTTTATTGGTTGGATAGAATTTTTCTTTATGTCCATTTTCAGTTTCAAAATAAGTTCTTTCGTCGCTTGAAGCTATCCATTTCATGAAATCTTTGATGTCCCATCTTTTTTCAGTTTGAGGGAAGTGATAAGCAACATCTAGAGTTCCATGTTTGTATTGATCATGTGTCAATTGAGATGGAATAGGGTCTGCTTTATAGGTTTTTCTCTTCATTTGATCAATATACCAATCTGTTGCAAAAAGACTTGTATTGATAAGTTTGACGTCAGTACGGTAGTTTTCCATTTCTTGCATATACCATAGAGGAAAAGTGTCGTTATCACCAATAGTAAACATAATTGCATTTTCGTCACAAGAGTCTAAATAAGCCCTTGCATTAAAATGAGCTGTGTATTTTCCAGATCTATCGTGGTCATCCCAGTTCTCAGAAGCCATTAATGTTGGGACTGCTAAGAGTGAAATAACGGATACGGCTAGTGCAATAGTCTTGGGGTTTGCAAATTTCTTCAAGTAATCAAACAATGCATATACTCCAAATCCTATCCATATGGCAAAGATGTAAAAGGATCCTACGACGGCATAATCTCTTTCTCTCGGTTCAAATGGTTTTGGGTTCGTGTAAAATATAATTGCTAACCCTGTAAATACAAAAAACAGAAATAATGTATAGAAATTGTTTTGATCTTTTTTAAGTTGAAAAATAAGACCTATAATTCCTAAAATTAAAGGGAAGAAGTAATATTTGTTTCTTCCTTTGTTATTTTTGATATCACTAGGCAGGTCAGTTTGTGGTCCTAGTCGCATTTCGTCAATAAAATTAATCCCACTAAGCCAATTACCATTATGGATATCAAGAGTTCCTTGCTCGTCATTTTGGCGACCTACAAAATTCCACATCAAATACCGACCATACATATAGCCGAATTGATAACTGAACATAAATTTAATATTTTGTGCAAATGTGGGTCTTTCTTTGCTCTCAGGATCTATTCCTGCAACAGATTTATAGTTGTCTATGACACTTGGATTTGTCATTCTAGGGATAAAGCCTTTATGTTCATCAGTATAAACAGGCATTGAGTTTTTGTAGTTGTTTACAATCACATATTTACCCGCTTTTTTGTCTTTTTCGTACTTAGGCTTCCCGTCTTCGTAGATGGAATTACCGCTGTCATCTTTCTTTTGTTCACGGTTGTAAGTGATTGAATAATAAGTGTCATAAAAAACATTGGCATCTCCGTATTGTTCTCGATTGAAGTAGGCTAGAAGTTCACGTGCACTTACTGGTTTGTTTTCGTTGATTGTTGTATTGGCGTTTGAGCGAATGGGTAACATTAACCAACAAGAAAAACCGATCATAATAAATAAAACAGAAAGGGTAAGGGTATTTGCCTTTACCATTCGTTTAGATCGTGTATATTTTAATGCATAAAAGAATCCTGCGATTAAGGCAATCCCTGCAATGAGACTACCAGAGTTGAAAGGAAGTCCGAGACTATTAACAAAGAAAATTTCTGTGATGCTAAAGAATTTTAGCGTAAAAGGGAATAAGAATATAAATACAAAAGCTAAAACAAGAACAGCGGCTATGTTTGCGATAATAAATTTTTTATAATCAATTTCTTTGTAATTTTTATAGAAATAAACAAATACAATTGACGGTATTACAAGTAAAGAAAGGATATGAACACCAAAGGAAAGACCAACAACAAAAGAGATTAACAGGAGCCATTTATTTCCTCTAGGAGTGTGCATTTCATTTTCCCATTTTAAAGCTAGCCAGAATAGCAATGCCATTAATAAGGAAGACATGGCATATACTTCAGCCTCTACAGCACTATACCAAAAACTATCAGAGAATGTATAGGCTAAAGATCCTACCAATCCACTTCCTAATACTGCGATTGCTTTACTATCTGAGAATGCACCAGATTTTAAAGCAAGTTTTTTTGAAAGATTGGTAGTTGTCCAAAACATTAGCAAAATTGTAAATGCACTAGATAAACCTGACATGAAATTTACCATTTTGGCTATTTGTGTTGGCTCAGAAGTAAACATTGCGAAGAAAGCTCCAAGCATTTGAAACAAAGGAGCGCCTGGAGGGTGACCTACTTCTAGTTTTACAGAGGTAGAAATGTATTCACCACAATCCCAATAACTAACAGTTGGTTCAAGCGTTAATGTATAAGTGATTAGGGCGATAGCGAATATTACCCAACCTAAAATGATATTTAATTTTTCGTAGTTCTTTAAAAACATAATTTGTTTTGTGATATATGAGTGCGAATTTAATAATTAAAAGTGAATACTGTTGCAAAAAGGGGCAGCATACTTTGATCAATTTGCTTTTTTTATATGTTATTTAACATATATCTGACTGATTGTGAGTTGGGATTTGGTTATAAAAAAACACTCATAAAAAGACAAAATTTATTTGTAGAATTGAAACTTTATCTTACATTTGCAGCCGCAATAAGCAATTGACCCATGGTGTAATGGTAGCACTCCGGTTTTTGGTATCGTCAGTCAAGGTTCGAGTCCTTGTGGGTCAACAAAAGTGTATTGTAAAAAGTTAATCCTTATAGGGTTAGCTTTTTTTCTTTGCGTAATTGCCCAACATTTTTCATAAAACTCATTTCAAGTATAATTACAGCAAATAAAAAAGCCTTAGATTTCTCTAAGACTTATGTGGGCTAACTAATATGTTTCTCGACTCAATGCACGGTGTTGCTCCCATCACTCCACTAGGGCTAGCTCAATCCTTACTAAAACATAAATGCTTACAACAAAGGTACTAAAAAACATAACCTCAATTTAATCAAAAATTGAGATTACCCAGTAGTCTAATGACTTTCCTCCATTCAATAACTTAACGCAACAAATCTAAATTTATAGATTTGTAAAATGGTAGTAAAAAAACATCGCCGACTTACCCTAAAAGAAAGGGTGATTATTCAGACTCTTTTAGAAGAAAAAAAGAACAAAACATACATTGCTAAAATACTCAACAGAGCTCGCTCTACAATTAGTAG
>NZ_JBAHZZ010000142.1:0-7767 GCF_037132785.1 Flavicella sp.
ACGGAACCTTAAGCTATATCGTTATAGATTCAGAAAATAAATACGTATCAGTAGAAAAATATAATTCTTGTCCAACAGGCGCATTAATAATTCCAGAAACGGTAAACATTGAAGACATAATTTATACAATTACTAGTATAAGTAATTTTGCTTTTTATAATTGTTCAAACTTAACGAATGTCAATATTCCTGATTCCGTAACTAGTATAGGAGACTATGCTTTTAGAAGCTGCTCAAGTTTAACAATTGTAGAGGTAAATTGGCAAACTCCATTAGCTATAAATTCAAATGTGTTTTATGATTTAACTTTAGGAAACATTGCTTTAACTATACCTAAAGGTACGCTGTCTTCTTATGAAGTAGCTAACATTTGGAAAGAATTTAAGCCTATTTCGGAGACATTAAGTTCCTTAGATATAAATACTGAAAACACCGTGCAATTTTATCCAAACCCTGTTAAAGATATGTTATATATAACTTTAGATAGTACATTAAACTTTAAACAAGTAAATATTTTTACCGTATTAGGTAAGTATTTATATTCCGAAAAAAGTTTAACCATAGATGTTAGTTACTTATCAAGTGGCATCTATATTTTTGAAGTAGAAACCAGTCAAGGAAAAACATCAAAAAAGATTGTGAAATTGTAGTTGGTTCAAAATATAAAATTTTAATTTATAAAGGTTTCTAATTTATTTAGGAGCCTTTTTTTATTGAGATAAATTGTAGTTCGTTTATCTGGACAGAATCAAATTTCACTATTTTAGCAAAATTTTTTGATTCCAAAACCCACCCATTATTACATTTATAGTTTAAATGATAAAGCCACACTACGTCATCATACTCGTTGACGTTAGCTAGTGGAAAACAAATCTTGACTTGAATTCAAGAACTTAACGCAACAAATCAAAATCTTAAATTTGTTGTATGAAAACAAAAACACATAGCCGCTTATCGTTAAAAGAACGTGTTGTAATTGAGACATTATTACAAGAAAACAAGGCTAAAACTTATATTGCAAAAAAGCTAAATAGGTCGCGTTCTACTATCACCAGAGAAGTCAATAAATGGGGTGGAGATTACTGTGCAACCCTCGCCAATTGGAATGCAAAAGACGACTATTTAAACAAACGAAATAAGGGTAAAATAAACGCCTATATTTGAGTAATTGATTGAACCTATAAAATTAACAATCTGTTGCGTTACAACCTTGAATACAAGTCATTAACGGCAAATACTGTGAGTGTTTGTTCTACATCAATCAAGTCCGTATTGATAATAGATCCTAAACACATTAAAATTAGAGAAATAACTAGACATTGGAAAGGTGATTTCGTTATTGTAAAAGGCAAAAATAAGCCAAGGGAAATTGTTGAGGATAAATCAAGATATACTTTAATCTTCAAAGTAAAAATCGGACCAGATAACTAAAATATTTTCTCTAAAAACAAATAAACTTAAACAAATATTGAAAAAAACCTATGACTTATGGCAACGGAGGTTAAGTGGCTAGAAATAAAATAACAACATAAACCTAAAAATATACTTTGCACATCCATACTCTTTTAAAAAAGGCACAAACGAAAAGACAAATAACCCCACAAGGAGACTCCATCCAAAGGAATTTATTTTAATAAAATTGCTTTAAAAAGCAATCATAAATACTCAACAATGAATAGGTCAAAAAAAATATCGACTACAAAACGAATAAAGAAACGATAGGGGTTGAATTAAAAAATGGAGATTAATAATATCAAAAATTAATAACGATTTTTTACGTCAGTACAATGAACTCAATAGACATAAAGATGCAAACTGTTTCGAGAGTCTATTCTTTTAACTGAGCTCTACTTTTTTTCCCCTTCAGCTTTGCCTCCTCATTTCGTTCAATTTTATGCTTAGGACGTGTCCATTTTGGATTTTCTCCTTTCGTTAAAAATTCTGAATTTTCTGATTCTATAGTTCTAGGCTGGACCTTTTTCGTAAAAGGCTTCATAGGGTTTAGCCCTAATTTTTCAAACAACTTCATATCCTCATTTACATCAGGGTTTGGCGTTGTCAACAACTTATCCCCAGCAAAAATAGAATTAGCACCTGCAAAAAAACACATCGCTTGTCCTTCTTGACTCATTTGAGTTCTACCTGCCGACAAACGTACTTGAGTTTCAGGCATTACAATTCTAGTAGCTGCTACCATTCTAATCATTTCCCATATTTCTACAGGTTTTTGATCTTCCAATGGAGTACCTTCTACTGCTACCAAGGCATTGATAGGTGTAGATTCTGGATGAGGATTTAATGTAGACAAAGCTACCAACATGCCAGCTCTATCTTCAATTGTTTCTCCCATTCCAATAATTCCGCCAGAACAAACTGTAATATTTGTTTTACGCACATTGCTTATCGTATCCAACCTATCTTGATAACCTCTAGTAGAGATCACCTTTTTATAATACTCTTCAGACGAATCTAAATTATGATTATAAGCATATAAACCAGCTTCTGCCAATCTTTTTGCTTGATTTTCAGTAACCATACCTAGAGTACAGCAAACTTCCATCTCCAACTTATTTATTGTACGCACCATCTCTAACACGTCATCAAACTCAGACCCGTCTTTAACATTACGCCAAGAAGCCCCCATACACACTCTAGAAGAGCCACTAGCCTTTGCTCTTAAAGCCTGTGCTTTTACTTGCTGCACTGACATTAAATCATTTCCTTCTATTCCAGTATTATATCTTGCAGCCTGCGGACAATAACCACAATCTTCAGAACATCCTCCCGTTTTTATAGACAATAAAGTAGATACCTGAACCGCATTCGGATCATGGTGTAATCTATGTACTTGAGCTGCTTCAAATAACAACTCCATTAAAGGTTTATTATATATATCTAAAATCTCTTCCTTCGTCCAATTATGTCTTACTTCACTCATGATTTTCTTAATTTAAAGCTTCAAAAGTACGTATTAATATTATCATATTTATGACATCCTCCATAAATAGATCTAAACCTTTTATTTGGAACTCAGTAAAATACTAACTGCATTTCCGCCAAAACCGACAGAATTTACCATGATCTTTTTTAATTGTTTGGTAGTCTTCATTCCCTCTACAAAGGGTACTGGAATAAATTGCTGATATTGCATCATTAAAATTGCAAATTCTAAACTTAACAAGCCTGAAGCACCAAGTGTATGCCCAATTTTCCATTTATTGGTTGTAAGAATAGGCAGTTCTTTTTCAAACACCTTTACGATTGCATTGTATTCAGAACTATCACCTTTAATCGTTCCTGGAGCATGCATTACAATTGCATCTACTTTTGATAAATTAGCTTCATCCAAAGCCATTTTCATAGACTTTTGAAAACAATCAGCATTGGCCGAAATAGAAATATTATGTTTTAACATTTCTGTTGCATATCCCACTCCTTCGATAACAGCAATTGAATTTTCAGAAACTCCTTTTTCTAAACAAATCGCCACGGCCCCCTCACCTAAAACCATCGTATTTGATTTTTTTTCGAAATCCAATGCTCTACAAGGATATTCTGCCTTTTTAGGTGCTGAATAGATTTTTAACGCTTGCATTTGAGCTATCGTAAATTCAGTATTTGCAGCTTCACTTGCCCCTACTAAAAAAGTATTTGACATCCCTGAACGAATCCATGCAACACCATTTAAAACAGCATGTAGTCCCGTAGAGCAAGTTATAGAGTGACTTATGTCGGGTCCGTTCGTTTTAAGATCTTGAGCAACCCATGAAGCAATATTACCCAAAGTAGTCGTTGGAGAAGTTAAAGTTGCTGTTTTCCCATATTCATTATTCCTAAACTCATAATAATACTTTTCAAACAATTCTGTCGCTCCCCGAGATGAGCCAAAATTTACACCAAAATTACTTTCCCACGCTACTTGTTTCAAAGCTTTTCTCGACACATACATCGCCAACAATACACTTCGATCCAAATCTTTAAATTTTGAATCAGAAGCCCTAAGCTGATTAATCTTACTATTTTCGACTTCAGAAATAGCTCCTACATATGCTTGAAATTTCTCGAACTGTTTTAAGCTTACAAAACTTTTCCTGTTCAAATAACGCTGCCAAATTTCATGAGGATTACTTCCCAAACTAGAAATTGACGACAAACCTGTAATAGAAATTTTTTTATTCATTCGTACGACACAATTAAAGCACAAATATAAAGGATAAGAATTACTTTTGACACATAATATACTACCGAAACTCCAACACTCAATAAAGCCCCAAATTTCTTTTAAAAGCGCAACAATAGTTGTCTAATTACGTGTCGGTCAGTTAATCTTGCGTCTTAAGCTTATCGATGCTTGAGCGCTTGTTTTATCAACAGGTTGCCAAGCTTAAGCAAGTAATACTCCTTTTCGGTGTATAATTTCAGTATCTTTTAACGAGATTTTCGTGTCCATTTAAACGGAACAACTACAAATCTGAAAACAAATTCCTTTAGTCTGTATGTCGTTTTTACAAAAGACACTTTCTCAGAAAAAATACGACCAATAGTGTCGGATGAACATACTTTTAAATCTAGAATTTGATGAAATCAAATAATTGAATTTAGACCGTAATACCAATTTTATTTTTAAATGACGTAATAATAATTTGGAATATTTTTTATTTAGATAAGCAATAAAAATTGAAGCATAGCACCGTTACGGTTTTGTTTTTGTGTGAAATATGAATGAAAAAGAAACGAATTTAATGCGTCATTTAAATGTTAAAATGGTGTTGTTTATTATTAAATCAGACAATTCTTTTTTGACGTTATTTAGCAGGGTAAGTTCTGCTGTTTTTCGTAACTTCCTCAATCAAAATAGCGAATCTATGACATCAAAAACAGCAAAAAAATCCTTGTCGATAACTACAGATTTGGTATTTCCCAGTGATACGAATGGATTAAATGAAATGTTTGGAGGAGAACTGTTGTCTCGTGTCGATCGTATTTGTTGCATTGCTGCACAACGTCATTCCAATCAAATTGCAGTTACTATTTCTGTAAATCATGTCGTTTTTACCAAGGTAATTCCTCTGGGAAGTACAGTGACTATAGAAGCGAAGGTTTCTAGGGATTTTGGTTCTTCAGGAAGTATATGCTGATGTTTGGTTAGAAGATCGAATTTCTAGAGAGCGTACAAAAGTAAATGAATGTGTTTATACATTTGTAGCGGTTGATTATAAAAGAAATAAAGTAAAAACTCCAAAACTTATCCCAGAAACAAAATTAGAGAAACAACGTTTTAAAGCAGCATTACGAAGACGTCAATTAAGTTTGTTAATATCAGGAAAAATAAAACCTCAGGATGCTACAGAATTAAAGGCTTTGTTTGAATAAATATTTTTTTGCTCCTTGCTACAGGATTCTTGAATCCCCTTTTATAAACGCAATAACCAATCAGTGGGATTTTCTGTTTTGGTATCTCGCCAAATTTGAAACTTTAAGAGGGTTTTACCCGTTACTTTATCGGTGTGTATTTCTCCGATGCTTTGTTGCAAACTAACATTATCACCTTTTTGCAAAGAAACAGTCTCTAGGTTGCTATACAATGAGATATAATTCCCGTGTTGAATATAAACCGTTTTCATTCCACTTGAACTAACTTGAATAGCCAAAACCGTTCCTTCAAAAACAGCTTTCGCTCTTGCTTTTTTATCCGTAGCAATATGGATTCCGTTACTTTGAATAGTTATACCTCGAACGCTCTCATGAGGAATTTTACCATACTTTCTAACAACTAGAGCATTGTTAACTGGCCAAGGTAGTTTTCCCTTGTTATTAGTGAATTTAGAGGTCAATTCTTTAGCTTCAGGTGTCAATATAAAATTAGAAGATTCCTCAGTAGAGTTTTTCTTATTGGATGTAGAAATTGCATTTCGAATTAATTTCTCGATTTGTCTATCCATTATTCGTTCTTCTTTTTGCTTCTTTTTTATTTGCGTTGTGTATTTTTTCTTTTCAGTTGTGATTTCTTTTGCTAAATATTCGTGTTGCTTTTTTTCGATTTCAATTTTAGACTGCTCCTCTTTTTGTTCTGAAATTAAATTTTGTTTTTCAATTTTCTGAACTTTTAAATCGTCATTTATAACCTTTAATTTTTCAGTTTGAACAACTATTTCATAGCCCTGGTCCTTTCTAAACTCCGTATATTGAGTCATATATTGAAATCGTTTGTATCCCTGATAAAAACTTTCTGATGACAGGATAAAAAGCAGCCTACTTTGCGTGGATTTACTTTTGTAAGACATAAAAATCATCGTTGCATAATCCTCTTTTAACAGGAGCAATTCTTTTTCTAATTCTTTAGTTTTTGTTTGGTTAGCTTTAATGTTTTTGTTTAAAACAGCCGTTTCTTGATGGATGGTTCTGATCAAGCGAGAGCGAACTTCTATTTTTCTATTTAAGTCGGACACCTCATTCAAAATATTTTTTTCTTCCGCTTTAGAATTAAATAAAAGAGAGTTTATTTTTTTGATCTCTAATTGCAATCTGGCTCTTTTAGATTCTAATGATTTTTGTGTTGGTTCTTGCGCATAGGCTGAAAGGCAAAAAAAATAAAAGGCAAAAAAAACAAAAGCAGCTAGAGTCGTTCTTCTTTTACCAGAAGTTGAAGATTGAAAAACAGATAGAGTATAGATTGACATTATTTTTTAATTCTTTTATAACCACTAGGTATTTTATATGGAAAAGATAAATTTTCGTTCAATTTAACAGCCTTATAATCCAATTGAATTACTGCGTTGTTTTTCGAATCTTTCGCAACGATTTCTACAGTTCCGGGAATAAAAGTTTCTTCTATTTCTGAGTAGTTTTTGTATTCGACAGATAAAAACCTATGCTTCTCAAAAGCTCGAATTTCTTGCTTCTCAATTTTGTAATTGATTGGATGAATCCAAAAGAGTAAATCTGCCAATTCATTTCCCTGAATTGGGGTTAAAAGATGTGCCTGTTGGTCGATTTTAGAGTCATAATTTTTTGCTTTCATTTCAAACAAAGCATCACCTAGCAAAAGGTTTTGTAACATATTAAAATCTAATTCCACACCCAATAATCGATTAATTACAGAAAAATCCCCATCGAAATAGGTTTTGTTTATTTTCACATAATAACTTACTCTATCGGGAGTGATAATTGCTTTTGCTATAGAAAATCCGAATACAGAACCGCTCAACCAAATTGTTTTGTCCTTTTCAAGTCTTAGCTTTACGTTCATGCCCTGAGATTTCCCCGAAACTTTTAAGTTGACTTTTAAATTTGCACTTAAGGTGTTTTGATTAAACTTGCTATTTGAATGTTTCTTTAAGACTTTTTTGGATGATTCTTTTCTGATATCAGCCCGGTTAGTAATGGATTTAGTACCTCCACAAGAAATCAAAACAAAGGGAATTATAAACAGTAAATGCTGTAGTTTCATAATAATAAAAATAATATCAGTTGCTGTTATTTCTAACGCAGGCAAGATACAATTTTATGAAGTTTGGCTTTCTTTTTATTTCATAAAAGTTACTTAACAGTAAATTTTTTTATTGAGAAGGAAATATTAATTGAGTTATACCGAATGAATTTCAGAGTGGTTGATAATAAATTTGCTGAGTTAGTCATTTAGTTTCTGTATCTTAGTGTCCTTAACTATAACAGATATGGATGTTTTTCAAGGTCAAAATATACTGAGTTTTATAAAAGAACTACCAAATGATGAAGCTTGTAAGGCTTATTTAGCCAAAATAAAAT
>NZ_JBAHZZ010000015.1:0-7362 GCF_037132785.1 Flavicella sp.
AAAAACAGATTCAAATCAAAATTTTCATAGGTCAAACCTGTACTCAAACCGAACACCCATTCAGGTGTTGATGTTTTATCATTTCTAACTCTATCATTATCATTGATAACACCATCATTGTTTTTGTCTATAATTTTAATATCTCCAAGCCCAGAACTTCCTGAATAAGGATAAGCATCAAGTTCTTCCTGGGTATTAAAAACCCCATCTGTTTCATAATACAGCTCTGCACCAACAGGTTTACCTGTTTGATTTTGGTAATCTTCAGAATTTGGTGTCTCATCCATAAACACAATTTCACTATTTGCATAGGACACATTTCCATTAATAGAATAACCAACATCACCAATCGTATTTTTATATAGCAAAGCAAGTTCAAAACCCCTCCCGTCGACCTCTCCTATATTTTCATCCGGTAAACTAGGAAAACCTAATATACTAGGCGTGGAAAGGTATCTAGAGGTCAAAATATTAGATCTATTTTCCTTCCAGAACGTTACTTCTGTGCCTAACAAGCCTCCGAAAAAATCAGCTTCTATACCTATATCTGTTTTAACACTTACCTCCCATGTTATATTTGGATTCGGCAAAGTACTTGAATAAACTCCAGGCACATCACTAGTCCCAAATACGTAGTTATTACCAAAATAAAAAGATTGCATGTATTGATATTGCCCTACACTATCATCCCCCAATTTCCCATGTGAAACTCTCAGTTTTAGATGATCTACAAAAGGCAGATTATCTTTTATAAAAGATTCTTCAGAGAGAACCCAACCTGCAGAAACTCCGGGAAAAAAACCATAACGTTCCCCTTCAGGAAAAACTTGAGAACCATCGTAGCGGAATAAAAATTCCACAAGATATTTTGATTTAAAGTCATAATTAAACCTACCAAAATAGTTATTATAAGCCGTTGCTGCAGAAGCACCTCCATTATCTTTATCTTCAGCTGCGCTACTTCCTACATCAATCTCATCGATGACTGTACTAACATAGTTTCTTCTGAAAGCCTGGACCCAACTATGCATGTTCTCTTGTTGCTCTTGCCCAACCATTGCCGACATATTATGATCACCGAAAGTGTTCTCGTAAGTAAAACGGTAATTAAACATTTTGGTCGTAAATTTATCATACCTATCAGTAAGCTCAGGAGTTAATGGACCCAATGTTTTCTCGTCATAGTTTCCCGTATTTACATTAAATTCATGATAATTATAAGGAATTTCCCAAAGCTTATTAGTCTGATTATCTTGATCATAATTGAATGAAGCATCAAATTTCAACCCTTTTACAAACGGAATTTTATAAGAAGCCGTAAAAGTAGTGTATATAGGAGTTTCACCAATATTGTTATAACCTCTACGGTCAAGTAATAACGGATTCTGACCAAGTCGTCCTGGAGCTATTAGACCATTAGGATATACGGCTGGTAGCGTTGGAAGAGCCTGCAAAATGTTATAAAAATTAAAAAGGGTTTCTGCAGATGAGTATTCTTTTTTCATATTTATACCCGAAAGATTTACTCCAACAGTCAAATTGTCAGTTAAATCAACATCGACCTTAGCCCGCATATTATACTGTTGGTACCTTGTCGGATTATTTATATAATTCCCTTCTTGGTCTAAATAAGAAAAAGAAAGAAAGTAACTCACTTTTTCTGAGCCACCAGATGCCGACATACTAAAACGGCTTTGCATTGCATTTTTTTTCAATGTTTCATCTACCCAATTCGTATTCGGGTACAAAACAGGGTCAGAACCATCTTTGAATTTTTGAATAGCTTCTTCAGAATAATATGGAGTATAACTACTCTCATCCGGTCTGCCCTGTGCATACCACTCTCCTTCATTAAATATTTCAGCATATGTTGCAGAATCCAACATATCCGGTAGTTGCGCAGGGTTTGAGAAAGCTGTTTCAAAAGAAACATTAAACACAGGCTTACCTCTCTTTCCTCTTTTAGTAGTAACTATAATTACCCCATTGGCAGCTCGAGCTCCATAGATTGCAGCTGAGGCATCCTTTAATACCGAAATATTTTCAATGTCACCTGGATTTAACCGACTCATATTTTCACGTGGTACACCATCAATAATTATAAGAGGTGAATTGTCTCCAAATGTTCCTGATCCACGAATTAAAATATTCGGATCATCACGACCTGGTTCACCTGTAGTTTGGTTCGCTGTCAATCCAGGTAATCTTCCTTGAAGGTTTGCTGATATATTTGCGCTAGGAGTGTGTATCAGCACTTCACCCTTTACAGCTGAAACAGACCCTGTCAAAGTCTTCTTTGTTTTCGTACCATAGCCTACAACAATTACCTCATCCAGACTCTCTGAATCTGGCCCCATCGAAATACTAAATTTAGTACGACTACCTACTGTTAAAGTTTGCGTTTCAAATCCAATATAAGAGACGGTTATTTGAGAATTCTCGCTAGTGACATTCAGACTAAAATTCCCATCAAAATCTGAAGTAGTACCATTATTGGTGCCTACTTCAATAATAGTAGCACCAGGTAATTCGAATCCTGTTTCATCCAATATTTGACCTGAAATATTTATAGTCTGCTCTATATCTGTACTAATTTCTGTTTTTCCTTTAAAAAAAATCGTGTTGTTTTCAGTTAGTTCAAAACTGAAATTAGTTGTAGCTAAGACAGTATCTATTAGCTTAGATACTTTTATCTCTCCTTTTTTTAATTGTATTTTTGGTGAATCTTTGAATAAAGATTTTGGATAGATAAAATTAAAATCGGTCTGTTTCTTGATTATTTTAAACACATTGTCTACAGTAACCAATTTGTCTTTTTCTATAATTATCTTTTCTTGAGAGAACGAATTTCCAGGGGTTAAACAGAAAACCGCAGTGCTTATAAAAAAAATAAATATTTTCATACACGTTTTTAAAAACCGCTTTCTAATGAGAGAACGGACATTAATTAAGTTAATTTTCATAAATTTGTTTTGATTTTAGTTAATACTCAGTTTAATTGATGTTTAAATTCGTTAATCCTCAGTTTAATTGACACTCTAAATTCTAAGGAACGAGCTCTGACACCGCCAAATGTTTAATGCTTCGTTCCTTTTTTTATTCTAAAATTACTTTATTATCATAAATCTCAAAGTTTTTAATTATTCCAAAATTTTGAATACCTATGAGTATTTCTTGAAGCCCCTGGGTTTTTCTTAATACTCCAATAAATTCTTCATTCTCTATAGCTTTATTTTTAAAAATCACTTCAACATCATACCATCTAGACAAAACAATCATCATTTCTTTGAGTGTCGTATTTTCAAAACCAAACACCCCATCTTTCCATGATATTTCGTTGTAAACGTCAACTGTAATAATCTCCATAAACTTATTATCATGGATACTGAGGTTTGATTGCTGTGAAGGTTTTAGGACTTGTTTTGTCAAACCAGAACTAACGACAACTTTTCCTTCTACTAAGGTTGTATAGATGTTTGATTCGCCTAAATAAGCTTTTATATTAAATTCTGTACCCAAAACTTCTATTTCCTGAGACTTATTTACAACCATAAAACTTGCACCATTATGGTTTGTACTTGGTGACACGTCAAAATAAGCCTCTCCATAAACTAATTCAACTTTTCTAGTCATTCCATTCCTAAAACTTACTGGATACTTTAATTGCGATTCAGAATTTAACCACACTTTAGTACCATCAGAAAGTTTTATAAAAAACTGTCCTGCTCTAGGTATCGTCAAATAATTGTATTCTATTTCTTCTATTTCTGAGTTTCTTTCTTTATAAATAATTTCAGTCCCTTTACTGTTGATATTTTGCTTCTTAAATGTTGTGCCTTTCCCTAAAATTACTTGAGAACCATCAGCTAAAGTTAATATCGCTTTGTCTGTTCCAGGCTCAATTGTATTATTTTGATTTACAATTATATTTTCTTGTAAATGATTCTTATTGATTCTGTCGTTTCTAAAAACATACGCATAAGTCATCAATCCAATTACCAAAACGGCTGCTGCATATTTATAATAGCTTTTTAGCTTGTAAAGCACAGATTTTTCTTTTCTTAATGTTAAAAGAAGCTTATTGAGCACCTCTTCTGTATTTGGTTCTTTCATACTATAATAAATAGAATAATGTATTTGAACATACTCTTTAAACACTCTTCTGTTTTTAGGTTTAGAAATCCATTCTGATAACCTATCCAAATCATTAGCTGTTGCTGATTTTGTTAAATATTTTATTATTAAATTTTCGATATCTGATAACATTCTTAATGTAGTTCTTTATATATATTACAATGATTTTTTACCTAATACTTGCTTTTTTGATGTTTTTTTTTGATTTTAATTATTATTTTATGATATTTACTTAGTCTTATAAACGGATTTACAAATTTAACCAATGTCGAATTCATACAAAAACAACGAACTAATTGATCATTTAAAAAAAGGTAAGGAAAATGCATATACCTATTTGGTTCGTTTTTACCACAAACCTCTTCTTATATATGCTTTAAGCCTTACCAATGATGATTCTAACGCAAAAGACATTGTTCAAAATGTGTTTTTAAAAACTTGGGTACATAGAAAAAGTCTAAATCCTGAATATTCTATCAAAAGTTTTTTATATAAAACAACTTATAATGAATTTATAAATCAGTATCATAAAAACAGGAAAAACTCAATATTAGAACGAGCATACACGGAAGCATTAGATGAAATAGTCAATGATAAAAACACTGAATTACAGAAACGAAAAATAAATATTATTACTAAAGGTATTTCCAATTTACCTCGAAAATGCAAAGAAACCTTCTTACTAAGTAAAAAAGAAGGCCTTACAAATATTGAAATTGCAGAGTACCATAAGGTTTCTATTAGAACTGTTGAGTGGCAACTTAATAAGGCATATAATCTACTTAGACAAAGATTAGCTGGTCAATTAAATAGTATTTTATTTTTATTGTTTAAAAGAGATTCTGTTAAATCCTAAATTTTTAAATAGTCACTAATTAAGTGTCTCTAATTAAGGTTTAGCAATGAAAAAATAACTGCATTCAGGGGTGAGCGTAGATTTAATTTTGGTAAAAAACACGCTTGTTTTTATAACTGGGTGTACTTATCCTTAGTTTCCCGCTGTTTCACCTATAACAACAGTTATTGAATGATGATTTCTCGGAATAAACTAAGGCTTTTGATAAATAGTAATAATACGTATTTTTGTTATCTTTATTGCTTCCCCAACTGGATTACCAAATAAAACTGTAACTATTTTACTCAAGCTGCTTTGTTTCATTTGAGTGTTTTCTGAAATTATTGATTGTTCTCGTAAGAGTTACTGTACTGACATTAAACCCGTTAGGATCTTAGTCTTGAGATTTAAAAAACTCTACATGATTCTGTGATGGTATAATCCAGTTCTCCATTCTCGAATAAATTCATTTTTTATTCCATAGTTTCTCGTATCATTCCGAGGTATCACAATTTGATTTTAATTTACAACTTAAAAAACAGTAAACAATGTCCCTTCTCACCTTATTGAACCGACAGTACTAAATCCGTACGATTAGTGGTGTAATTCGCCCACTCCGTTTATATTACGGGGGTGGATCTTGTCTACTCGATTGTGCACTAAAACGAATGACTGTTCATTTATTATCTACTTAGTTGGTATTACTTTTTTAATGGTACCATCCTGATTATAATATAATTTATCAAAACATATTGATCTACGAAAAGTGTGCGAGCTTCCTTCATGCCCCCATCCAAATTTCTCATCTACTTCAGGGTGATTTTTAAAGTACAAATCCGAATTGTGGTAAAACATGTACCATTGCCCCATGTACTCAACTATAGAGTGATGGTTTGTACCGCTGTTCATTTTTTCCAAAATAACTCCTTTATATTCGAAAGGTCCTAATGGATTGTTGGACATGCAATATTTTATCTCACCGCTTGTTCCAACATATGATAAATAATACTTATCCTTGTATTTATGCATCCAAGAAGCTTCAAAAAAATCATCGACACCTTCCAATAGGTGAACTTCACCATCGTATGAAATCATATCTTTATTGAGCTTAATGGCGTTTACAACCAACTGACCCATGTATAAATAGGCTTGTTCATCATCATCTATAAATACACCAGGATCAATAAAATCTCTATTACACACTACACCCTTAGTATCCATTGAAATTAGTGGTTTACCTAATGGATCAACAAATGGACCGGTTGGCTTATCACTCACGGCAACACCAATATGATACTGATCGGTTGGGTAATAAAAATAATACTTTCCATTTGCATTTATACAATCAGGTGCCCAGGCATATTTTTTGGCCCATTTAACATCTTTTATATCTAAAGCTACACCATGACTAGTCCAGTTTACCATATCTGTAGTTGAAAACACATGCCAATCTACCATATCGAACCATTTAGCATTATCTGGATCGTGAGAAGGGTATACGTACAATATATCGTTAAACACACGAGCCGAAGGGTCAGCAGTATACATATGTGTAATAAATGGATTCTGAGCAAAGCAGATATTTCCAATTATATTTATTAAAAAAATGGAACTAAAATATTTCATATATCTTTCTTTTATGGTGCAGAATGGTTTTGTATAAAAATCAGATTAGGAGAAAATGTCAAAGACTTTTCGACCGCACAAAAATAGAATTAAAAGAAGAAATTTACACTAAATAACAGAACTCCCAAGTTAGCTTTATACTGAGTTACCGAATTGTTGTTTTCGTCCGAGTAAATTCATTTTATACTTGTTTCAATTTTTCATTAAAAATAAGAATATCTTTCTCATTTCCAACTGTTTTTTTCGCTTTTTAGT
Source organism: Flavicella sp. (assembly GCF_037132785.1). GTDB lineage: Bacteria > Bacteroidota > Bacteroidia > Flavobacteriales > Flavobacteriaceae > Flavicella. Next base: position 6,851 of record NZ_JBAHZZ010000015.1, read on the forward strand.
AAATTCTACTGAGCTTCCTGTTTCTCCCCTGTATAACAAGAGTAATCTTTTAAATTTCGATTCTAAATTGTCGAGCCTTATTCAAACGATGAATAATACGGGTTATCAGGAGAACTTAAGACCTTTGAATAATGCTCTCATCAATTTTAGATTTCAATTTTGACTTTTTTAATCTAAAATTTATGTTTTTTTTCCTTATTATGTAAGTTATGAATCTATTTCTTGGTGGTATGGTGCGGCCTGTTCTATTGTCATTCCACAGAAATAGCTGAAGGATAAACTATCGTTAAGTCTATCTTCTACTTCGTAATCGCTTAAACCATACCAACTTTGCAAAAGACACATTTTAAAAAGAAACAAACCATCATAGCAAGGCTTACCAACGGCACTTTTACCCCTGGAATAGTCCTTGTCTATTATTTTTGAAATTCGATCCCAATCGATAAGAATATTTATTTGACTGAAAAATGTAGCTTTTATCTTTCTTGTGCGTAAATCACAAATGCTATCTG
>NZ_JBAHZZ010000039.1:0-10111 GCF_037132785.1 Flavicella sp.
AGCATATTTTGATGAATTTTGTTTTAGAATTAATAGGTCACAATACAAAGAATCCATTTTTCATAAAACAATTCTTAGAATGGTACTACAAAAACCTAAATATCAAAAAAACACAAAACAGATACTAGACGTATAACTCAGTAAAATAAATAACCTTTTTTTAATATCTTCCTTTTTCTGTAACCTTTATATACTTTTTTACGTATATATCTAAGCGGAGGAACTTGAGACTCAACTCAGCTCTTGCCAAAATTGACAATTACATGAGACAATTAAAAATCACCAAGCAGGTTACCAATAGAGAAACTGCATCGTTAGACAAGTATTTACAGGAAATAGGAAAAGTTGATTTAATTACTGCCGATATGGAGGTAGAATTAGCACAACGAATCAAAGCAGGAGATCAAGTAGCATTAGAGAAACTTACGAAAGCAAACTTGCGATTTGTAGTTTCAGTAGCAAAACAATACCAAAATCAAGGACTGACTTTACCTGATTTAATTAACGAAGGGAATTTAGGCTTAATCAAAGCAGCAAAACGTTTTGATGAAACTCGTGGATTTAAGTTTATCTCATATGCAGTATGGTGGATTCGTCAATCTATTTTACAAGCATTAGCCGAACAATCACGTATTGTTAGATTGCCATTGAATAAAATTGGCTCTATCAATAAAATCAATAAAATGTATGCTTTCTTAGAGCAAGAAAACGAACGACCTCCTTCTGCTGAAGAAATTGCTAAGAAATTAGACATGACTGTAAACGACGTAAAAGAATCTATGAAAAATTCTGGTCGTCACGTATCCATGGATGCTCCATTAATTGAAGGCGAAGATTCTAATCTTTACGATGTATTGAATTCAGGAGAATCTCCTAACCCAGATAAAAACTTACTGCATGAGTCGTTAAGAGTTGAAATAGAAAGAGCTCTTGAAACTTTAACTCCACGTGAAGCTGACGTAGTCAAATTATACTTTGGACTAGGAGAGCACCAACCAATGACACTGGAAGAAATTGGTGAAACTTTTGATTTAACAAGAGAACGTGTACGTCAAATTAAAGAAAAAGCTATTAGAAGATTAAAACATACTTCAAGATCTAAAATATTAATGACTTATTTAGGTTAATCCTATAGATAACCGTTAACAAACAAAAACTCTCGATATCTCTATCGAGAGTTTTCGTTTTTTATACTATTATTGCAAAATAATTATCAAACATAAAGAAATGAGTAAATTAATTGCCCCTTCGGTTCTTGCAGCGGACTTTGCAAACCTACAAAGAGACATTGAAATGGTTAATAATAGTGAGGCTGATTGGTTTCATATTGATGTAATGGACGGAGTTTTTGTTCCTAATATTTCATTTGGAATGCCTGTTATCCAAGCTATTAAAAAGCATGCTAAAAAAACAATCGATGTACATTTAATGATTGTAAACCCTGATCAATATATTTCTACATTTAAAAAAATTGGTGCAGATATATTAACGGTTCACTACGAAGCTTGTACTCATTTACACAGAACCTTACAAGCTATTAAAGCTGAAGGCATGAAAGCTGGTGTTGCTCTAAATCCACATACACCTGTGTCTGTTTTAGAAGATGTTATCAAAGACATTGATATGGTTTGTATTATGAGTGTCAATCCAGGATTTGGAGGACAATCATTTATAGAAAACACTTATAAAAAAATACAACAATTAAAAAACCTAATTGATTTTTCGGGTTCAAATACTTTGATAGAAATTGATGGTGGAGTAACTGACAAAAACGCAAATCTACTAGTAGAATCTGGCGCTGATGTATTGGTTGCAGGAAGTTATGTTTTTGGAGCAGAGGATCCAACAACAACAATCGCTGCACTAAAAGCAATGGTGAACTAATAATAATTCCAAAAACATAAAAGGGTAGTTCGAGGTGAACTACCCTTTTTTCATTCCTAGAACTTAAAGACATCCTCTTTTTTTGTCAATCTATCCACTAATACCAATTTAACATTTAAATGACGTAATAATAATTTGATATTTTCATATTCATAAACACTATTTCAAAAAAACTGTGATCATTTTTATTTACACGGCTCAATTGCTATAAAATGGTTATAAAAACAAACTTTCATCTATTAGAAACCTTTATAAACACAGAGTTTATAATGACCTTATTTAGAGTAGTGCACGTTTGATAAAGCTTTTAAAGTAGCTGCGGCTTGTTCTGCCGTTATATCTCTTTGTGGACTTGCAAACATTTCATATCCAACCATAAACTTCTTAACCGTAGCTGACCTTAATAATGGTGGATAAAATGACATATGAAAATGCCATCCGTCGTTATTCCCTCCGTCTGTAGGACTTTGATGAATTCCAGCTGAATAAGGAAAAGAAACTTCAAACAAATTATCATACATTATTGTCAACTCCTTCAAAATTTCAGCATAAGATGTAACTTCACTTTCTGATAACTGGCTGATATTCTGATAATGTTTTTTTGGTATAATCATTGCCTCATATGGCCATACAGCCCAGTAAGCTATCAATGCGACGAAATCGTCATTTTCTACTAAAATACGCTCTCTACCTCCCTTTAACTCCTGCTTCAAATAATCACCTAACAAACTTACTCCATTGGCTTTAAAATACTCAGCTTGCTTTTCAGATTTTTTAACTATCTCTCCAGGAATAGAACGTTGAGACCAAATCTGACCGTGTGGATGAGGATTACTACAGCCCATAATTGAACCCTTATTTTCAAAAATCTGAACATAATTGATTCCATCTATGGATCCTAAGGTTTCAAACTCTTCTTTCCAAAGTTTGATTATTTTTTCAATATTCTCTTGTTCCATCAATGGAATTGTCAACGAGTGATTTGGAGAAAAACAAACAACTTTACAGATACCTGTTTCAACTTCCGATTTTAACAAGCCATTTTCAAATATCGCAGGCTCATCATTAAGAATAGCAGAAAAATCATTTTTAAAAATAAATGTATCTGTATAATTAGGGTTTACATCATCACCCATTCTAGAGTTTCCAGGACACAAATAACAGGTATCATCATACTCAATAGTACTTAATACTGTTTTGTCTTCTCTCTTTCCTTGCCAAGGTCTTTTTGTTCTATGAGGAGAAACTAAAATCCATTCTCCTGTTAAAATATTATATCTTCTGTGCGACGTTTCGTTAATATTAACTGCCATTTATTAAATTTTTTGAACTCCGTTATTTATTTTCACGGGAATAGGTGTTACCTCAAGGTTACATGCTTTTTTATAAGCTATAGTAATATCAGCAACAAAGCTTTTCACATATTTCTTATCGATTAAGTTTATAGTGCATCCTCCGAAACCACCACCCATCATTCTTGCTCCAAGAACTCTGTCATCATTTTTAGCAAAATTCGCTAAGAAATCTAACTCGGGGCAACTTACTTCATATAAATTTTGTAATCCGTCATGAGATTGATTTAATAATTCACCGACCAATTCAAAATTGTTATTTTCCAAAGCTTGAACAGTTGCTTCTACCCTCTTTTGTTCCTGAATAACAAATATCGCTCGTTTCACTCGATCTTCACCCAATTCTTCTTTAAACTCAGCAATCATTTCTTCGGTAGCTTCCACTAAAGTTTTTACGTAAGGGTATTTTGCAGTAATAATTTCTAAGGCAGATTCACATTGAGCTCTTCTTTCATTGTATGCGCTGTAAGCTAAATTGTGAGATACATTAGTATTCAATAACAACAATATATTTGTGTTCATCTCTGCTGGAATAGCTCTGTATTCTAAAGTTTCACAATCCAATAATATAAAATGATCTTTTTTACCTTTAATCACAGAAAATTGATCCATAATCCCAACATTTGCACCAGAAAAAATACGTTCGGCGTTTTGACATAATTTAATAATTGTAATATCATCAATTTCTAACTCAAATAACTCATTCAATCCTTTTGCAAATCCACACAAAAGAGCAGCAGATGAAGAAATTCCAGATCCTATTGGCAACTTACTATCCAAAGAACAATCAAATCCCGTAACTTTTGTAGGTCTAATTTTAGCAATTTCAGTTAAAACACCAGACAAATAACTTAGCCATCCTTCTCCAGGCTTTTCAGGAACCGAAATGTCAAAAGAAAACCCTTCGTTAAAATTCTTACTTAAAACATTAGCAAATGTAGCACTGTTATTCTTTTTAATAGAAAAATAAATACACTTATCAATAGCAGCAGGTAATACGTTTCCTCCATTATAATCTATATGCTCACCGATTAAGTTAATTCTTCCAGGAGCTTCAATATTTACTACATCTATTGCACCCAAAGCGAATATCTTGTCAATTTTAATACAATCAGATTGTGATAATTTAGTACTCATAATCTCAAATAATTTAAATTAAAGTTATACAAATATAATAAATGTATTTATTACATTTATATAAAAATCAATAAAGTCCATCAAAATTATTTACTTTTGATATTATGGATACAAAACAGCTGAATTACTACGCAGAACAAGACAAAATTCTAATTGCAACTGATTGTATAATCTTTGGTTTTGACAATCAATCGATAAAGCTATTGGTTTTTAAAAGACGAATAGCCCCTTTTGCAGGTAAATGGTCATTAATCGGAAGTTTTGTGAAAAAAGACGAAAGTGTTAAAAACGCAGCGAAAAGAGTATTAACAGATATTACAGGACTTGAAAATGTTTTTATGAAACAATTAAAAGTCTATGGCAGTGTGGATAGAGACCCTGGAGATAGATGCATCACCGTCGGACAATACGCATTGATTAGAATTGAGGATCAGGATATTGAATTGGTCGAAAAACATGGAGCTGTTTGGTACGACTTAGATAAAATGCCAGATTTGGTATTAGATCATAATCAGTTAGTTGAAGACGCTCTAGTTCAATTACGATTAAAGGCTAGTTATCAACCTATAGGATTTGAACTATTACCAGAAAAATTTACGATTCCAAGCTTACAAAAACTATACGAATCTATTTACCAAAAACAATTTGACAATCGTAATTTTAGAAAAAAAATAATCGCTTTAGATATACTGACAAAACTAGAAGAAAAAGATAAAACATCTTCTAAAAAAGGAGCTTACCTATACAAGTTTAATCGAAAAAAATACGATAAATTAGCTGATGCAGGTATTAATTTTAAATTATAATTAATCGTATTGAGAGATCATATAATTCAATAAGTCGGTAGTCGTAACAATTCCTATTAATTCATGATCTTCCACAATTGGCAATGCATGAAATTCATTTTTAGATAAAATTTCAGCAACCTCCTTAATTGTTTTTGTGGAAACTATCTGGATAGGATTTTTAATCATTACTTGCTCTACACTAAGATTTTCAAACAGCGTATCTTCAATTTCATCATGGTGTTCGATATTTAAATCTGTAAAACTGATTCTTTGCAAATCAGTCAAACTAAGTATTCCAATAATATCCTTATTTCTAACAACGGGTATATGTCTAATTTTATAACTCTTAAATAATTGTTCAGCATCTAACAATGAATTATTCAAGGTAAGTGCGATAACATTAGTAGTCATTATTTTTGAAATAGGTGTATTACTTTTCATATTTAATCTTTTTCGTTGTACCATATAAATGTCTTAATTTTTAAATGTATTTAATATGATATCTATCAGTCTTTAAAAAACAAGTACTTTTACAGCAATTAAATACACTTAAAAAAACTCAAAGATGCAGAAAAAAGTTGAAGAATATATAGACAAATACCTCAATACAATTGCCATACTAGAAGAAGCAGGTGTAGGCTATGAAAACGTTGAGATTTTGGAATACAATACACATCATGAAAATGGAGATGTCTTTAAAAATCAAAAAGATGAATTTTACGGAATTGCAATTTTAAATGCCGTTACTTCAGAAAGCGCTCAAAAAATTACTAGGGAAATAAAAAAAAATAAATCTATTACAACTCCTAAATTAAATGAATTTGTAAAAAAGCATTATTTAAAATGTTTTATTCCTGAAAGTTCTGACTCTTATAAAAAATGGAGAAAAGGTGATATAGGAGTTGCTTTTTTTGAATATAATGATTCCAAAAAATCAATCTCTCCTGGTTTTACAAATGAATCGGCTGAAAAAAGATAATAATACCATTTTAACATTTAAATAACGTATTAAATTCGTTTATTTTTCATTCATATCTCGCACAAAATAAAATGAAAAAAAGAACAAAAATATTATTTACAATTCTGATAATAATTGCTATTGGTTTGATTTTACCACAAGATTTTAAAATGCCAGTTGAAAACGCAACAAAAAATGATTTTAATAAAGACTCTTTTTGGCATTACCCTTGGGGAAAATCTATAACACACAAAGGAGTTGATATTTTCGCGAAAAAAGGAACGAAAATAAATTCATCAGTAAGTGGATTAGTTTTATATGCAGGAGAAATTCCAATCGGAGGGGAAATTTCATTGATAATCGGGCCGAAATGGAGAATTCATTATTATGCTCACATGAAAGATAATATGTCTTCTACTCTATCTTGGGTTAATCAAGGTACGACAATCGGCACTATCGGTACAAGTGGGAACGCAAAAGGAAAAGCACCACACTTACATTATTCAATTTTAACTCCGATTCCATATTTTTTGAGATATGACTATAAAAGCAGACAAGGATGGAAAAAAATGTTTTATTTGAATCCGATTGATTATCTTATAAATGATTAAAAAACTAAGGCAATAACTCAATATTCCTCTACACAATATCATTAGAATAAGTTTTAATTAGCACACAAAAAGAGATCCAAGAATCTTCTAGTACTCCATAATCAAAAAAGGTTTGAGAAAATTCTCAAACCTTTTTTCTAGATATAATTAGAAAATATTATCTTTCAGATATAAATCCTTATTGTTTTTTTGATAATTCTTTTAATCTTAAATCCCTTTGCATTGGATTCTCTGATGAGCGTCCAGACTTAAACAAATCGAATTTTGTTGGCACCTGTTTTTCTGGCCAACTGTTATTGTTTATGTCTGTGTCTGCTGTTTCTAAAAACGGATCTAATAAAATAGAACTTACTTTTTTATCAAAGAAAAATACTTTTGAAATTTTCTCTTCATGCTTTCTCCAAACTTCTGCTGGTATGCGAATAATTTCAGTCGTATTGTCTTCAAATGTAAACTCTAAAATAACTGGCATTGGAATTCCTCCAATATTACTAAGTTTTAATTCGTAAAATTGCTTTCCAGAATTCAATAATTCCAAATCATCTGTCGATAAGGAACTTTTAAATGTATTGTATTCCGAATTATCTATAGCATCAACTTCATAAATATCTCTAGAACCATAAAAATCGTCAATGTCAGAATCTAGCTCATTTACTGTCTCTTTAATTGACTCTTTGTTTCTAATTTGACTAATAAATTGTTGCTCATTTTTATTAACTTCTCTAGCCGTTCCCTTTTCAATCTTCGGATTCTTGGTATTCAATTGAAACCAATTAACTTCATCTAAACTAATATCTACATGATCTGTAGTATAAAACCATGCTCTCCAAAACCAATCTAAATCAACCGCAGAAGCATCTTCCATTGTTCTAAAAAAATCTGCTGGAGTAGGATGTTTAAACTTCCAACGCTCGCTATAAATTTTAAATGCATAATCGAACAGCTCTCTTCCCATTACGGTTTCTCTTAAAATATTTAGAGCCGTTGCAGGCTTACCGTAGGCATTATTTCCAAACTGCCAAATAGATTCTGAATTAGTCATAATCGGAGAAATATTGCTCTTATCGCCACGCATATAATTTGTAATTAAATGCGCAGGACCTCTTCTAGAAGGATAGTCTCTTTCCCATTCCTGTTCCGTTAGGTATTGAACAAATGTATTTAATCCTTCATCCATCCAAGTCCATTGACGCTCATCAGAATTAATAATCATAGGAAAAAAGTTATGTCCAACCTCATGAATAATTACTCCCCACATTCCGTATTTAGTACGTTCAGTATAGGTTCCATCTGCTTCGGGTCTTCCTCCGTTAAAACAGATCATAGGATATTCCATTCCAATTCGATTTGTGTGTACAGAGATAGCAACAGGATATGGATAATCAACAGTATATTTAGAATACGTTTTTACTGTATGAGCTACTAGTTTAGTCGAATAACGCTCCCATAAAGGATTTCCTTCTTTTGGGTAATACGACATTGCCATAATATTTTTTCCTCCAACTTTAACCCCTTGCGCATCCCATATGAATTTTCTAGAAGATGCAAATGCAAAATCTCTAACATTTTTAGCCTTAAAAGTCCAGGTTTTAGTTCCTTGTGATTTATTTTTCTCTACCTCTTCCGCTTCTGTCTGTGTAATAATTAAAATTGGAAAATCAGAATTTTCAGCCTTTTTCAGTCTATTTCTTTGTTCAGAAGTTAAAACAGAATTTTCGTTTTGTAAAACACCTGTCGCACCTACAACGTGATCACTTGGCACAGTGATAGAAACTTCGTAATCTCCGAACGGCAAAGCAAACTCTCCACTTCCTAAAAACTGCTTATTTTGCCACCCTTCAACATCATTATAAACACACATTCTAGGAAACCACTGTGCTATAGTATATAAATAATTATCATTTTCTTTAAAATATTCGTAACCACTACGACCACCAAGTTTTGAACGGTCATTGATATTATACCACCACTTAATGTTAAATGAGATTGATGAATTTGCCGCTAGTGGTTTATCCAAATCGATTCTTAGCATTGTTTTATTTATAAAATATTTCATTCCATGGCCCGAAGTAGAAGTGATTTCTTCTATCTTAAATCCTCCATCAAAATCTAACATTTTCTTTTTTATATTTCTTAAGCTTCTAAAATCTTCCATTTTTTCAACTGAAATCAATTTAGAATCAGAGTCCTTAGACCTTATATTTTGATCTAATTGAATCCACAAATACTCAAGAACATCAGGAGAGTTATTTGTATAGGTTATCGTTTCTTTACCTATGATTTTTTGTTCCTCATCATTTAAAGTAACATTAATTTTATAATCGGCTTGTTGCTGATAATAGTTATGTCCTGGTGCACCAGCAGCATTTCTATATTCATTAGGAGTTGGAAGTAATTGCTCTAATTGTGCAAATTTATTCTGCGAAAAAGAAATAATAGGCAACATTAAAGCTATAAGAGTAATTTTTCTCATGGATTATTAATTAAATTTAATTGTTTGCGTTTTTACTGAAATTAAAAAAGGTTTCGTATAACTTTTCTGCTTATAATAAAAAGTAATTTTATTTTGCTGTTTTTTATTATGATTCATTAACAAATCATAAAATACATCTACCTGATTTTCAATTGTAACAGACTCAGATTCTAAATAAAATTCTGTAACTCCTTTTAATGATATTTTAAACCCTAAAAGTTTAAAATTCACCGATTTAGTAGATTTTATTTTAAAATGCCTCAGAAGATAATTTTCAAGAATTTCAAAATCCTTAGAATCATTTTCAATCTCTGAAAAATCTACGATTATAATTCCTTCTTCTTTAATCGCAGATTCTAAGTCGTGAGTTGAAACTATTAAGGTTGTTTCTAATTTTTTTGAAGTTTCATTATACTCAACTTCTGCAAAAGCAAAAAAATAATCATGTGCATAGGTACTGAAAGAGGTAAATAAAACCAATAAAAATAATCTCATCTTTTAAATTTAAAATTTAACAATATTACACATTTTTAACATAAACACCTGCTCTTTAATACAAAAAAACAACTTTTCACCCTTAAAACACAAAGAGCTAATTTAGTAATCTCTACAAATTACACAACTAAAATCCTTTTTCATTAAAAACAAATCAATATATTTAACATTACTTTAAGAATACAAGAAACACAAAAATGAATTTTTGGATCAAGAACCTTTGGCAAAAACAACAATTGTAAAAACAAACAACGAAATTAGAGTTGATATAAATATTAAGACCGTTGCATAATGCTCTTTTCATTTTTAGATTTCAATTTTGACTTTTTAAATCTAAAATTTATATTTTTTTTTCTTATTTTCATTGTTTATGTTAGTTATGGATCTATTTTTTGGTTCATTTTCCTTTAGTT